>CAVFAM010000134.1:0-4319 GCA_963620375.1 Bacteroidaceae bacterium | reverse complement strand
GATATAATCTACTTATATTAGAACATTTAGAAAATCTTACATCCGTAACTCGTCACAAAATCCAGCCTATCTCTGCACTCCATCCTAAACAACGTAAATTAATGTCTTACAATTTTGGAGGTCAAAAATTTGAATAAAGCATACATAGTAACAGGAATTATAATCGCATTCGCAATCACTTTCTCCCTGCGAGCCTTACCATTCATCCTGTTTAACGGCAACCGCAAGATGCCAGAAAAACTAGAGCGCCTTGGCAAAACTCTGCCAGCAACAATAATGGCAGTCTTAATCGTATACTGCATAAAGGATGCGGTAGTGTCCCTGACCGACATATCTCATTTAGGCTGGGAAAAGTTTGCGGCAGTGCTTGTGGTGGGAATAGTTTATAAATCCAGACCTTCAAAGAAGTATCTGAGCCAGAACATGAGGACTTTTCTTGCAATAGTGATAGGAACCGCAGCCTATATGATTTTTATACACCTGTAATTTGAATTATTCCCAGACAACACCTTGCAAGTAAATACATGGCTGGTGTATTATTATGCATAAGAAAGCGATTAAGAAGGGAAAAGTCATGCCAGTATTTGATTTTAATAACACACCAGATGGTGAAAAAGCAATATGTACATATGAGACATTTAGGTCAAACGAGAATAAGCCAAGTGCCGAGAAGCCGATTATGCTTCTTGATAACAGCACAAAGCAGTGGAATCATCATTCCATAGGTACTTTTACTAATCCAGTGAAGAGGACAACCTTTGAGTTTGACTCTGAGGATGGTACCCTGGTAGCTGATATATTAAAAATCGACAGCAGATTCGTGGCACTTCACAAGTGGCTGGGAGAGAATCATATCAAGGTACAGCTGTCTGGAAAAAACACAGCGGATGGCTATGCTGTGTATAAGATAAGAGAAACTGTATCGGGAAGTGGAAACAAGCTCTCTGCTGAGGATGGATTTTTACAGTTTATGATAGACAGGCTGCTTGCCAGCCAGGCTCCGAGTGAGGATGAAATCGACGAGGACGGAATAGAAGACAGCGACGATATGAAGCTCACAAGTATTCAGAGCATCACAGATTTTATCACATGTGCTGGCAGAACCCTGCCTGATAATATCCAGCTGTGGGCGAGAAGAAACCTTGCGGTTGCAAAATCCTCAGAGGTATCACCAGAGGAGAGACGTCATGCCCAGAGAGCCTTGTCTATAATGATGAGTGTGCAGTGGAGGAGTAACTATTTTGAAGCAATCGACCCTGTTGAGGCGAGAAAAATCCTTGATGAGGAGCTTTATGGACTGGAGAGAGTAAAGCAGAGAATCATGGAGACAATCATCCAGATTAACAGGACTCATACACTTCCTGCCTATGGACTGCTTATCTGTGGTCCTGCTGGAACCGGTAAGTCACAGATTGCCTATGCGGTTGCGAGAATATTAAAGCTCCCATGGACAACACTTGACATGAGCTCCATAAATGACCCGGAACAGCTTACAGGAAGCTCCCGTATTTATTCAAATGCAAAGCCTGGTATCATAATGGAGGCATTTTCTGCGGCAGGAGAATCAAACCTTGTGTTTATCATAAATGAGCTTGACAAAGCAGCATCAGGAAAAGGCAACGGCAATCCTGCGGATGTGCTTTTGACCCTCCTTGATAATCTTGGCTTTACAGACAATTACATGGAGTGCATGATTCCTACAACTGGTGTATATCCTATTGCCACAGCAAATGATAAGGATATGATTAGTGCGCCTATTTTATCAAGATTTGCAGTAATCGAGCTGCCAGATTATACACCAGAGGAGAAAAAGGTTATCTTTTCTAAATTTGCACTGCCAAAGGTCTTAAAGAGAATAGGCTTAAGTCCTGAGGAATGTATTATCTCAGATGAAGCCCTTGAGGCGATTGTGGATATCCATAGGAACACATCTGGAATCAGGGATATCGAGCAGGCGGCAGAGCATCTGGCAGCAAATGCCCTGTATCAGATAGAGGTGGATAAGCTTAAGAGCGTAAGCTTTACTGCTGAAATGGTCTATGAGCTTTTAAAATAACATAGGGACTATAATATTTACTTGTTTTATATGCTTTGAAGTGATACACTCATTTCAAAGCATATTTCATATCAAGTGCCAGAGGCACACAAATCTAAAACATTTTATTACAAATTATTAGAGTCGAAATCCATGCTTTTAATTACAAAACTACAATTAAATATGGAACTATTAATTTTGCTATTTTAAGGAGGGGTAAATTACAGTGGCAAAAGACAAAATTAAAGAAGACTCTGCGGAGAAGAGCTACTGGAGGGACAACGAACAGTTTGCAGACCTGTTCAATGCGTATCTGTATCAGGGAAGGCAGGTGATTAATCCAAAGGAACTGGCGGAAATGGATACGGATATATCGGATGTGTTTGGAATTGGAGAAGTGAAGGAGAGCATCAGGGGTGCCAGGGATGTGATTAAGATTGCGAAGCGGTATAATGGGGTAGAGTACGTGCTTCTTGCAGTTGAAAATCAGGAAGGAATACATTATGCTATGCCTATACGGGTTATGGGCTATGACCAGTATTCTTACAACAAGCAATATCAGGAGAGAAAAAGGTACTATAAGAATAATAATATTTTACTTAAAGGCGATGAATTTATTTCGGGTATAAAGAAAACAGACCGGTTTCTGCCAGTTATAACGCTTGTGTTATATTATGGGGAAGATGAATGGGATAGTCCCAGAAACTTGCATGATATATTGGATATTCCGCCAGAGATAAAAGGTCTGGTAAGTAACTATGATATTAAAATTATAGAAATGAAGAAAAACAATCTAAAGCTTAATAATCAGAATAATAAGGACTTGTTTAAGGTATTGTCTATAGTATATGATAATGGGAAGAACAAAAAAGAGCGCATTCAGGAGCTTACAGAGTACGAAAAAAACAGGAATATTGATGAAAAAGTAATTGATGTGATTGCAGCTACAACAAACATAACGATTGATTATGATAAGGAGGGCAAACGAAAAGTGTGTAGATTATGGGAAGAACTAAGAGAAGATGGCAGAGAAGAGGGAGCATTGATAAATTTAATTTCTCTATGCTGTCAAAAATATAAAAAGAATTTACCGCCAGAGGTGGCAGCAGACCATCTTGAGCAAAAAGTAGAGGACATCAAACGAATCTATGCTGCAATTGAAGCAACAAATACCCAGGATGCAGATGAAATATACAAATATCTGTTTGGAGACGCAGATAGATAAAATAAAATGCTTTGTAGTGAGAATAATCATTACAAAGCATTTTTTATGCCTGATTATATGAGTAAAGCTGCTGGTTGCAGTTATCTGTTTGAAAACAAAAAAATAAATGTAACACACTATACATTGTGTTACATTCCTATCTTACACAATATATATCGTCCTAAGTGAAAAAAGCTTAACCCCTAAAATAAAAAAATTTTGATTTATAAACATAAAGGAGAAAACATGAATACAGCAGAACCTATCAGGGAACAACAGGAATTAGAGGATTTTAAAAATTACTATATCTGTAAAGAACCAAATATAAGAAACTATACATTACTATGTATGGGGCTTAACACCGCCCTCAGGATATCGGATATCCTCATGCTTAAATGGAGAGATGTGTATGATTTTGAACAGGAGAAATTCAGATGTCATATACAGCTAAGCGAGCAAAAGACAGGAAAGGAGTCTCAAATATACATGAATAAAAATGTAATAGATACCTTGCAGCGGTATAAGAGGTCGGTACAAGGAGATGGTGACATATTGTATGAACAATATATTTTTGAGGGATATAATGGAACACAATTATCACGAGTGCAGGCATGGCGCATTATAAGAAAAGCCGCAGAAGAATGTAGTCTGCAGGGCGTGATAAGCCCTCATTCCCTAAGGAAAATCTTTGGTTATCAAGCATGGCAGCAGGGGGTAGAGCCTGTAATGCTTATGGAAATTTTTAATCATTCATCTTTTACAATTACCAAACGATACCTTGGAATCCAGCAGGACGACAGGGATGAGGTCTTTAGAAATATTTGTCTTTAAATCACAAAAAATACAAATCTACAGTCTGAATGTAACACACTGTATATTCTGTTACATTGCTCATTCAAGACTATTTTACCCACAAAATAAAGGAATATTCATAAACAAGGAGGTTAAAAATGCTAAAACTCACACTACAGCCGGGAGAGTACCTGGATATCGGAGAAAATATCCGTGTTGTATTCACTGGCGGCTCAGCAAGAAATGCCCATCTGATGATTGACGCACCGAGAGAGGTGGCAATAGTCC
>CAVFAM010000133.1:0-3680 GCA_963620375.1 Bacteroidaceae bacterium | reverse complement strand
TTACATAATCACAACCGTATCATCATTATCAATCAAATCCTTATCCATCCCTATCCTGTTGAGATAGCTGATAGAATTCCACATCTCGTAATTGCCCTCTTTTCTCTGGGACGGATTGCGGTATTCCTTTCTTGCATCTCTGAAGTACTGCATTGCCTCTTTATTTTTGCCCATCTTCTGATAGCAGGACGCAATATTACTGTATGACAGTGCCTTAAGGTTCTTAGAATTCATAACCGCCGCAGTGGCAAGGCTCTCCAGATAGCAGTCAAAGGCATTGGTCTCATCGCTCTCCATAGCATAAGCCATACCCAGTATATTGAGATTTTCCACGTATTTCTCCAAATCTCCTATCTGTTTGAGTAATTTTAATGATTTTTGTATATGTTCAATTGCATCCGCAATATTATGCTCCACCAAGGCAGCCTGTCCAGCTCTCATTTCCTCATCAGCCATGATTTCAAGTTCTTTTTTGTTTAACTTGCCTGACATAGGTTCCTCCAGTCAATCTATTACTTTTTTACTATTTTTAGTATATAGTGTATTTTTTATATTAATAGACTTGACTTATGGAAAGTTGGTGTTCTATGGTTGTGTGGGAAGTGGATTGATGATATTGAGTGTTATTTTTATCGCATAAACCCTAACTACAAGCTCGAATCCGCAGCTTCGCTGCTTTTCCGTTGCTTCGCAACTACGATTCTCGCTTTTCGTTAGGGCGTCCAATTGCGTTAGTCTGTCTTGCAAGCCAGCTTGCATCCAGACTAGCACAATTGTACTTTCTTTATGCGATAAAAAAAGCACCGACCCCATGGCTCCTTCGTCCATAAAACCGATACTTTATTAGTGCGCCTCCAGGGGCTCGAACCCTGCACACCCTGATTAAGAGTCAGGTGCTCTACCAAATGAGCTAGAGGCGCTTGTATTAAATTTACGTCTTTCCTAAACGCAAAATTTATTATATAGTATAGGTAATAGAAATGCAAGACTTTTTTTAAAAAAATTTAATGAAATTGAAAGGAAATGTTTATGAACGTCGAAAAAAGATTATTAAACTATGTTTCTTACTGGACAACCTCCGATGAAAGCAACCAAAACATCCCTAGCAGTGAGCGTGAATTCACGCTTGCAAGGGTACTTGAAAAAGAGTTAAAGGACTTAGGGCTTGAGAAAGTAACTTTAACTGACCACTGCTATGTATATGGTCTTCTGCCTGCTACCCCTGGCATGGAAAACAAAAAGGCTGTCGGCTTTATCGCCCACATGGATACAGCCCCTGATTACTCAGGAGAAAACGTAAAGCCTCAGATTATCCCTGACTATGACGGAAATGATGTCCTGTTAAAAGGCTCGGGTGCTTATCTCAAGGTCAGCGATTTTCCATCGCTTAGCAGTTTAAAGGGCAGAACACTTATCACAACAGACGGAACCACTCTGCTGGGCGCAGATGACAAGGCTGGTGTCGCAGAGATAATGACTGCTGTCGAGGAAATAATAAATGAGAAGCTTCCTCACGGCGATATCTGGATTGGTTTCACCCCTGACGAGGAAGTAGGTGCCGGTGCAGATTTATTCGATTTGGACTATTTTAAGGCTGAATATGCCTACACTGTAGACGGAGACTACGAGGGCGAGGTAGCCTATGAGAATTTTAACGCAGTCAGCGCAACCTTTAATATCACAGGCGTAAACGTACACCCAGGCGAGGCAAAGGACATCATGGTAAACGCTGCACTTGTAGGCTGTGAAATCGCAGGCATGCTTCCAGAAAGCGAGACTCCTGCCCACACTGAGGGACGTGAGGGCTTCTATCACCTGTGCGACATGTCAGGAGACGTGGCATCCGCAAGCCTCTCTTATATAGTAAGAGACCATGACAAGAATACTTTTGAGAGCCGCCTCAACCGCTTAAGGACTATTGAGGTAGAAATGAACCAGAAGTATGGAGCTGGCACTGTTTCGCTTAATATCTCACATTCATATGAAAACATGCTCTCTGTAATCGAGAAAAACATGTACACCATAGACCTTGCCCGTGAGGCTATCTCATCAGTTGGGCTTGAGCCCCTTTCCCGCCCTGTACGAGGCGGCACAGACGGCGCCAGACTGTCATTTATGGGACTGCCATGTCCAAACCTTGGTACTGGCGGATATGGCTTCCATGGTCCATTTGAGCATATAAGCGTGGAGGGCATGGAGACTGCTGTTAAGATTATTAAGTATATTGCTAGTCATTCTGTGGAGAGATAACGGATAAATTAAGCCCGGAGCTGATGCTTCGGGCTTCTTAATGCCTTAGTATGCAGAAAAGCTGCCAGCGGCATGTTTTCTGTATATGCTATACCGCTACATCAATGAGATTGCGAACCATTTATTTGCTATTCCTGCTCTTTTAACAATCTATCCAGCAACATCCGCCTATTGTTTATAAACATTTCCGTCACCTGATAGCTCTCTGTTTCTTCATATTCACATAAATGTATGCGTCCATCATCAAAGCAATAGATATCTGCATCTGGTATGCCTAACAGAATAGGGGAATGTGTGACTATAAAAAATTGCGCTCCCTCTTTTGCACACCTATATATCTGCATCAACAATGTTAGCTGTCTCTGAGGCGATAAGGCAGCCTCTGGCTCATCAAAAAGATACAAGCCATTTGGGCTCAGATTATTCTGTGCTAATGCAAGAAAGCTCTCTCCATGTGACTTTTCATGGTATTTAGCAGAGGGATGTGCAATATCTGCATATTCTTCTTCCTGCGTTGCAACATTATAAAAACTCTCTGCCCTAAGAAAATATCCCCACTTCTCCTTCCGGTAGCCTTTTGAAATTCTTATCGCGTCACACAATTCTGAATGTGTATCATGGGTAGAAAAAGCATAATTCTTTGTTCCTCCCTCAGGATTAAAACCATGTGCTACGGCAATCGCCTCCAATAAAGTTGATTTGCCACTGCCATTTTCTCCCACAAAAAAGGTAATTGATTTATTGAAATCTAGTTTTTCAAGTCCCTTAAAAGCCTCAATTTGCTTTACATAACTGTCGTTATCAATTTTATTCCAATCGAATATTACTCCTTGTATAAATTGATTATTCATGCTTCTTATTACCGCCCTTCTGCTTGTGAGATACTTCTTATTTTATTTATCGGTTAGAGTTTAGTTGCGATTTAGTTTGCATGCTTTGACATAAAAAATCCCGGAGCTGTTCACTCCGGGATTTTCTAACTTCTTTATAGATTTGCAATTAATGCCGCTATTTCATCCGGACTCAGCTTTTTGTTTGGGTCAGATAAGTCTGGCATTGGTGGCACTTCTTCCACCTCTGGCTCTGCAACTACATCTGGTTCACTGTCTACCACTGGCTCCTCAACCGACTCTGATGCTGACACGCTGTCTGCATTCGCAAACATTGCCGCTATCTCATCCGGACTCAACTGCTTGTTTGGGTCAGATAAGTCTGGCATTGGTGGTACTTCTTCTGCTGGCTCTGCAACAATCTCTGGTTCACTGTCTACCACTGGTTCCTCTACTGCCTCTGGCGCTGGTTCTGCTATGCTGTCTGCATTCGCAAACATTGCTGCTATCTCGTCTGGGCTTAGCTGCTTGTTTGGCTCTGACATGTCTGGCATTGGTGGTACTTCTTCTGCTGGCTCTGCAACAATCTCTGGTTCACTG
>CAVFAM010000132.1:838-6746 GCA_963620375.1 Bacteroidaceae bacterium | reverse complement strand
ACCATTGAGCTTGCCATGGGAGGCAGACAGATACAGCCTGTTGTGGTTTGAGGTACTGCTGGCAGATACTCTTGATACCAGGCTATGCAGGAAAAACTGCCGGTGACAGGTTTTTGTATGCTGGGTAACAGAAAAGCGATACGCTCAGATGAGAGTATCGCCTACATAATCCGTATTTATTTGTTCTGGGCCTCGTATGCTTCACGGCATGCCTTCGCAAGCTGGTCGCCACAGGATGTGTTTTTGAAGCCGCATTTGATGCCGCCGATTTTCTCCTCGACCTGCTCAACAGTAAGTCCTTCAACAAGCTTTGGGATGGCTTTGAGATTACCATTGCATCCGCCTGTGAATTTTACATTGTGTACTACATTTCCCTCTAATTCAAGCTCGATTTCAGTAGAGCATGTTCCTTTTGTTTTGTATACGTATGACATAGTTTTATCTCCTTTGTTGTAAATCTATTGTGATTATAGCAAGCCTTTTATTATTTTT
The DNA here is from genome assembly GCA_963620375.1 of Bacteroidaceae bacterium. Taxonomy (GTDB): domain Bacteria; phylum Bacillota; class Clostridia; order Lachnospirales; family Lachnospiraceae; genus Roseburia. The sequence goes on along the minus strand of CAVFAM010000132.1, from coordinate 6,254 downwards.
CAACGTTAACAAAAAGTTTATAAAACATTCATTACTCTCTGTTGTGAAAAGAGCCTCAAAGTGATACAATACTGATATTGCGTGAGTATGCGCAATGTAGCAATTGGTAGTGATAGGAGAACTATATGAGTGCAATAACAAAAATCTTTGGTACCCACAGCGAGAGGGAATTAAAGCGAATATATCCAATCGCAGATAAGGTTGAGTCATACCGTGACCAGATGATGGCACTGTCAGATGAAGAGCTTCAGGGCAAAACTAAAGAATTTAAGAACCGTTTAGAGAACGGAGAGACATTAGATGATATACTTCCAGAGGCATATGCAACAGTCAGGGAGGCTGCAAGACGTGTGCTGGGAATGGAGCATTATAGAGTACAGATTATAGGTGGTATTATCCTTCATCAGGGACGTATCGCTGAGATGAAAACTGGAGAAGGAAAGACACTTGTATGTACACTTCCGGCTTACCTCAACGCCCTTGAGGGAAAAGGAGTATGCGTAGTCACAGTCAATGATTATCTTGCAAAACGAGATGCGGACGAGATGGGACAGGTTCATCAGTTCCTGGGACTCACAGTTGGAGTAGTCTTAGGCGGCATGGATAATGATGAGCGTAGGGAAGCCTACAACTGTGATATTACATATATTACAAACAACGAGCTGGGCTTTGATTACCTCCGTGATAACATGGTAATCTACAAGGAGCAGCTGGTGCAGAGAGGACTGCATTATGCAATCATCGATGAGGTGGATTCAGTACTTATCGATGAGGCGCGTACACCACTTATCATATCAGGACAGAGTGGTAAATCTACAAAGCTTTATGAGGCATGTGACATTTTGGCACAGCAGCTTCAGAGAGGTGAGGACATACCAGAGTATTCCAAGATGGATGCTATCATGGGTGTGGAGCAGGAAGAAAGCGGAGACTTTATCGTTAATGAGAAGGACAAGGTGGTAAACCTGACCCAGGAAGGTGTACACAAGGTAGAGCAGTTCTTCCATATTGAAAACCTTGCTGACCCTGAGAATCTTGAGATTCAGCATAATATCATACTTGCCCTTCGTGCCCATAATCTGATGTTCAAGGATCAGGACTATGTGGTAAAGGACGATGAGGTACTTATCGTAGATGAGTTTACCGGACGTATCATGCCGGGACGTAGATATTCAGATGGCTTACATCAGGCGATTGAGGCAAAGGAGCATGTAAAGGTTAAGCGTGAGAGCAAGACCCTTGCCACAATTACATTCCAGAACTTCTTCAATAAGTTTGACAAGAAGGCTGGTATGACAGGTACTGCCCTGACAGAGGAGAAGGAGTTCCGTGACATCTATGGAATGGATGTTATCGAGATTCCTACTAACCGCCCTGTAATCAGAAAAGACTTACAGGATGCTGTATACAAGACCAAGAAAGAGAAATTCCACGCAGTAGTTGAGTCTGTAAAGGAAGCCCATGAGAAGGGACAGCCTGTACTGGTAGGTACAATCACAATTGAGACATCAGAGCTCTTAAGTGGAATGTTAAAGAGAGAGGGAATCCCTCATACAGTACTTAATGCCAAGTTCCATGAGCAGGAGGCACAGATTGTAGCCCAGGCAGGACAGCATGGCGCAGTTACAATCGCTACCAACATGGCAGGTCGAGGAACTGATATCAAGCTTGATGACGAGGCGAGAGCAGCTGGCGGACTCAAGATTGTTGGTACAGAGAGACATGAGTCAAGACGTATTGATAACCAGCTCCGCGGACGTTCGGGACGTCAGGGAGACCCGGGAGAGTCACAGTTCTTTATCTCACTTGAAGATGATTTGATGAGACTGTTCGGTTCTGAGAGACTCATGGATGTATTTAATGCACTTGGAGTACCAGAGAATGAGCAGATACAGCACAAGATGCTTACATCTGCAATAGAAAAGGCTCAGGAGAAGATTGAGGCTAACAACTTCGGTATCCGTAAGAACCTCCTTGAGTACGACCAGGTAAATAATGACCAGAGAGAAATCATCTACGCAGAGCGTCTTAAGGTATTAAACGGAGACAATATGCGTGATGCAATCTTTAAGATGATTCAGGAGCAGGTTGAGAAGGCTGTTGATACATGTATCTCAGAGGAGATACCAAAGGATGAGTGGAACCTCACAGAGCTTAACGAGCTTGTGATTCCGATTATCCCAATAGAGAAGATTCATGCAAAGGACATCGAGGATATAAAGAATGCCAGTGCCTTAAAGCAGTATCTCAAGGAAAAGGCTGTTATGCTCTATGAGTCAAAAGAGGCAGAGTTCCCAGAGCCAGAGCAGTTCAGAGAGATAGAGCGAGTTGTGCTCCTTAAGGTTATCGACCGTAAGTGGATGGATCATATCGATGATATGACACAGCTCCGCCAGGGTATCGGACTTCAGGCATACGGACAGAGAGACCCACTTGTAGAGTACAAGATGGCAGGCTTTGACATGTTTGATGCCATGACCTCTGCAATCCAGGAGGATACAGTCAGACTTCTCTACCATGTACAGGTACAGCAGAAGGTTGAGCGTGAGCAGGTAGCCAAGGTTACTGGAACAAACAAGGATGAGTCAGCAGCAAATGCACCTAAGAAGCGTGCCACAAAGAAGGTATTTCCAAATGAGCCATGTCCATGTGGTTCGGGAAAGAAGTATAAGCAGTGCTGTGGTAAGTTTAATTAAATGATGAATGATTTGAGGAGACCGGGAGGTCTCCTCTTTTACAAGGGAGTTTTTATGGATGAATTAACATTTTTAGACAGAAAAATTCTTCTGGTAGATGATGATACAGCCATCTTGAAATTACTGGAAGTGGTTTTAAAAAAGGAAAAATTATCAAATATATATAAGGCTGCAACCGGAAAAGAAGCTATATCAATGTGCCGGGAATATAAACCGGACATGATTATTCTTGATATTATGCTGCCAGATGAGGATGGATTTGAGGTATGTAAGACTATCCGGACGTTTTCCATGGCACCAATCTTGTTTTTGTCAGCAAAAACAGATGAGGTTGATAAAATTGTTTCATTTGCTGTAGGAGGGGATGACTATCTGACGAAGCCATTCAGTCCCAGAGAGCTTGTATCCCATGTCAAAGCAGCGCTTCGCAGGCTGGATTATTATGAGAAAATAAAACCAGAAGCAGCCTGTATCAATTTCGGAAGGTTTTGCCTTGACTTGAAAAAACGGGAATTGTTTAGAGACGAAAGACCAGTGGAACTGACCTCTAAAGAATATATGTTACTGGAGTATCTGGTAAAAAATCATGATATAACAATCAGTAAAGAACAGATAATAGAGCATGTTTGGGGAACAGGCTATGAAGGATATGACAATACAATTATGGTTCATATAAGACGCATAAGAGAAAAAATAGAAGATAATCCATCATCACCAAAGTATCTTTTGACGGTGAAGGGCAGAGGGTATCGGTTTAATGTATTAGAGGAAATGGAAAATGAATAAGAAAATATTATCGGTTTACTATAAATCAATCATTTCTGCTGTTATTTTAATTGTTGCAATATGGATAGCTGCAAGTATGCTGCTTGTATTTTCTGATAATGAGGTCGATGAGAATCTGCCACAGTATAGAATTTTGACTGCGGATAGTTATATTACTATTTCTGACAAGAAAGTAGATGTGAGTCAGGAATTTCTTGAAAGTCTTTCGGAGTATGACCTATGGATGCAGGTGCTGGATGAGGATGGAAATGCAATATATCAGGAGAATGTGCCATCAGTTGTGCCGCAGAAATACACAGCAATACAATTAGTTGATGCCTGTCTGAAATCAGACAAAATCCCTGGAATGACAGTATATGCTTCTGACATAGAGGCTGCTCCTGGCTATTGTGTGCTGATTGGCTGTGACAGCCATGTTGTGAATAAACTGTCCTACAGCTTTGTGGGAAATGGCAGGGACGAAATAAGCAAGGTGCTCATAATTTTTGCGCTGGTTCTCGTCAGTGTGGTAATACTCTACTCTTTTTTGTTTATGAAAAGGATAACAGAGCCAGTTGGAAATATAATGGGTGCTATAGGAAAAATCGATGATGAGCAGTTTGTCATGCCAGTTTATCATGGTCAGATTTTTTCGGAAGTGTTTTGTGAGTTGGGCAAATTGAGGGAAAAGCTGGGGCAGACAAAAAGGCAGAGGCTGGAATGGACTGCAAATATATCACATGATTTGAAAACTCCCTTATCTACTATTAAGGGATATGCGGAGGTCTTATCTGATGATGGATATGATTTTACCAGTGATGAAGTCAGGCAATATATGAGCGAGACCTTGAAGGCGGAGAAATCGATTGAGGAGCTGATAGAAGAGCTGAACCTGAGTTCAAAGCTGAGTGAGGGAAAATACCCGCTCAGGCTGGAAAGGCTTGATTTGTCAGAGCTTATAAATGAATGTATCGGGAAAATGGATACGGGTATAGTGGGAGCCTCGACCATATCATTTGACAGCCATGAGAGCGTTTGCATGGAAGCTGACAGGAGACTTCTTGAAAGATGCTTTTTAAATATAATGTATAATGCCTTTGTGCATAACAGGGAGGGAATAGCTTTAAACATCACACTTCAAAAAGGGGAGCATATTATATTGACTTTTACTGATAATGGAACTGGTATGCCAAAGGAGGAGGCCTGCCATATCTTTGAGCGTTACTACAGGGGAACAAATTCGCAAAAGACAAAGGGCAGTGGTCTGGGGCTTGCGATTTCAAGAGAAGTGGTGCTGGCACATAAGGGCGATATAAGAGTAGAGACAGAACTGAATAAGGGGACATCCTTTATAATCACGTTTGATTGAGGATGAAAAATGGCAGTCATATTGATGACTGTCATTTTTGCTGCCTTGCATAAAAAGAAAATGTTGGTGGCAGATTCGTTTGGGCTTGCCCTGTGTTCAGTGGCAGGTGATTCAAGGACGAGCTTAAGTTAGATTTAAGCTTGATGTTATGTGTCCTTAAGTGGAAGAAAATATAATTAATCATGTAAAAGAAAATACACTTTGGAAAGAGGATGAGACATGGGGTTGTTTAGAAAAATGCTGTTGGAAATCTGCCCCACAGCAATATTAATAACGCTTACAGGAAGTATAGCACTAAGCATATCATGCTATATTGTGTCCACTAATACATCAATATATTATCCCATTGAGATATGGATAGAGGGGTGCAGCTGGCTTGATTTTTTCCTGCCCCTTATTGCAGTGGCACCCTTTTCCTATACCCTGTATATGAAGAGAAAAAACAATTATCTGACATATGCAGCGGTCAGGATGGATGGGAAAAAGTATATCCGTATAAACATACTGGCAGGAATGGCAGCAGCAGGAATATCTGTCTTTATCATATATTTTTCTGCCCTGCTTATCTCTTTGGGATTTTTCTATC
>CAVFAM010000132.1:0-828 GCA_963620375.1 Bacteroidaceae bacterium | reverse complement strand
GCGGACTTTGAGAACAAATATCTATTAGACTATATTTTTGGAACAATGCAGGCTGAGCATCCTGTTGGGTTCGGATTGGTATGGTGCCTGTGGAAGGGGCTGGTTTCAAGCCTGTTTACATGGTTTGGCTACAGGCTGGCACTGTACATCAATCAGGTATTTTTGATATCTACTCTGCCATTTTTGTATTGCATGGCAGAAAATATGTGCCTGTCACTACTGGGAAAGCCAGCTTTTAGTCTCACCACAGTATTTGCCTTAAACAGGCTCTCACCCCAGGTCATGCATGTATGGAATTATGGTTTTGGACTTATTTCATATATTATTGTTGTAAATTTTATCCTGTGGATTTTGAAGAAAAAACGAGGCGGTGTTTATGAAAGTGATTCCTATAATTAGGGGGAAACTGGTAAATGAAAGGCATAACAAAGTAATCTGGCTGTTGCTGCTTATCTATACTTTTTGGTGTGGCGCCTCTGTTCGGGCAGCAAGGGAAGCTGGTTTATCCTGTGGGGAATACATTCTGTCTCTGCTGACAAATCACTATTATATTGTCTATGGCTTGTGCATATATTGGTTATTCTGGTGTTTGCAGGATTTAAAGGAATATAGTGCTCTGCAATTAATACGAAGTAAAAATTATGTCAGCTATTTCATTTGCCGAATAGGATATGCACTGGTGATTATTGTTGGCATAATCCTGCTCCATATTTTGATTCCGCTGATTATAGGATGCCTTAATCTGGGGTTTGATTTTAGGTATCAGGGACATGAAAATATATTGCTAAAATTTAGTGCAATTTTTCCAAGCCTGCCTTTCGCAATATT
>CAVFAM010000131.1:0-2203 GCA_963620375.1 Bacteroidaceae bacterium | reverse complement strand
GGATAAGAAGAGTCTTGATTTTTCAAAGATGGAGGAGCAGTTTGGTGATGAGAGGGTAGTGCCTTTTTCATTTACCACTAACCCGGAGGATGTGCAGATTGACCAGGTTTCATGCTGGCTTACTTATACTAATAATACTACACATGAGATTATCAGAAATAATCTGGACAGGTCTCCTATATATGCAGGAATTATTGAGGGTACCGGACCTAGATATTGTCCTTCGATTGAGGATAAGGTGGTCAAGTTTGCTGATAAGGAGAGACATCAGATTTTTATAGAGCCAGAGGGGCTTAATACAAATGAAATGTATGTGGGCGGTATGTCCTCATCTATGCCGGAGGATGTGCAGTATGAAATGTACAGGACGCTTCCGGGACTGGAAAATGTAAAAATCGTGAGAAATGCCTATGCGATTGAGTATGACTGCATAAATGCAAACCAGCTTTATGCTTCACTTGAGTTTAAGAAGGTGTCGGGACTTTTCAGTAGTGGACAGTTTAACGGAAGCTCCGGTTATGAGGAGGCTGCCTGTCAGGGACTTATTGCTGGTATAAATGCTGCGATGAAAATTCTCGGAAGAAAGCCATTGATACTTGACCGTTCACAGGCTTATATAGGTGTATTGATAGATGATCTGGTGACAAAAGACAATAGAGAACCTTACCGCATGATGACTTCACGAGCGGAATATCGTCTCCTTCTTCGTCAGGATAATGCAGATTTAAGGCTTTCTGAGATAGGTCATGAGATTGGGCTTATAAGCGATGAGCGCTATGACTGGGTATGCGAGAAGAAGAAGCTTATAGCTGAGGAAATCGAAAGAGTAAATACCGTGAAGATTGGTGCTAATAAGGAAGTGCAGGAAGTACTTCAAAAATATGATAGTATTCCTTTGACTAATGGCACTACCTTGGCTGAATTAATCAGAAGACCGGAGCTTGATTATGATAAGCTTGCACCGATTGATAAGGGCAGACCTGAATTATCCTATGAAGTTACGGACCAGGTCAATATACTGATTAAGTATGATGGTTATATCAAGCGTCAGGTCAAACAGGTAGAGCACTTTAAGAAGCTTGAGAATAAAAAGCTGCCTACTGACTTTGATTATAATGAGATTTCTGGTCTTAGAATTGAGGCTCAGCAGAAGTTAAATCTCTTCCAGCCTCTTAATATAGGACAGGCATCACGAATATCTGGTGTCACACCGGCTGATATTTCGGTTTTACTGGTCTATCTGGAACAATTAAAATACTTAAATCCTGATTTATTTTATGAGTTAAATGCTGATAAATCGGGTGTTAGCGAGGTCTAGTATGAATTACAATACTGATATATTTAAAAGTGAGCTTGATAAGCTGGGAATTAGTCTATCTGAGGAGCAAATTGAGCAGTTTATCACCTACTATGAGATGCTTGTAGAGAAGAATAAGGTCATGAATCTCACTGCTATTACCGACTTTGATGAGGTTATAGAGAAGCATTTTATAGATAGTTTAAATTTATTCCGCTTTACAGATTTAAAAGCGGATAAAACTGTAATTGATATGGGTACAGGGGCTGGTTTTCCTGGTATTCCTTTAAAAATTGCCTTTCCAAATCTAAGGATTACCCTGGCTGATTCCTTAAATAAGAGGATTCTCTTCCTTGATGAAGTAATATCAGAGCTTGGGCTTACTGATATAGATACTGTACACGGCAGGGCTGAGGATCTGGCAAAGGATAAGGCATACAGGGAGAATTATGATATATGCGTATCAAGAGCTGTAGCTAACTTATCCACACTATCTGAGTATTGCCTGCCTTTTGTCAAGATAGGTGGACAGTTTATATCCTATAAGTCAGGGGATTGTGATGATGAGATAGCAAATGCCAAGTCTGCTATCTTCCTCCTGGGGGGAAAGCTCAATCAGGTACAGAAATTTGAGATGAATGATAACTCCAGATCCTTTGTCATAATTGATAAGGTTAATGGAACTTCTAAGCAGTATCCAAGGAAGGCTGGACTGCCATCGAAGAAACCACTGTAGGTGTATGTTTGATAATATATATTTAAGATATTAATTGAAGCTTTTAAGCAGGAATTATGAATTTAAAATTTACTTTTGGAAAGAATAGTGTATAAAAATACCGCTCTAAAATTTAGGTTCTAAAATAAATGTTGGGGTAATGAATTATATTTGATATTCACTACTCCAAC
>CAVFAM010000130.1:0-8246 GCA_963620375.1 Bacteroidaceae bacterium | reverse complement strand
GTAATTTAGTCGCAAATTCTGTGTAAAAATCTATCCAATCATATTGCATTAATGCAGTACCTCCTCATACATTATTCAACCTTCAAAATAAGCATTTATTAATTTCAGACTACACTATTCAGCAAATATCGTCAACGATTAGTAAGTCTAAACCTATCGAATTCGATAGGTTTAAAATCGGAATTATGGATTTGTTCCCATAAACCCAAACTTCCCACATATCAACAAAAAATGGCGAAGTGCTTACCGTAACACTTCGCCGAAAGCCTAACCGATTTGAGCATGGAATGCTTGGTCAGGTCTGCTTTAATATTTTATGCAATGTAATTGATTTTAAACACTCAAATGTGATTTCCAGTCTGTCGGGAAATTCATTGCTGTAAGGCTGATTATACTTTTATTCTTTTGAATCAACTTATCAAATTTATCTACAAATACTGTCCACTCTTCATCTGAAGCTCTAAGATATTTCATTGCCAGTAAAATTTGATATAATCCATTATACACTGGCTGAGGTACAATTTTATCTACATCGAGAATTTCTGGTGTAGTATGTATAGTTCGATTGTAAATTCTGGAATTATGAGCACACATATTACGCATTACAGAAACAGCCTGTATCCATGAAGCAAACATTTTCTGCGATGGTTTTATCAAATTTCCTTTTTTCGATTTATACTGATAATTAGCTGCCAATATAGCATATGAGCTTTCGAGACCTGTTTTCAAATTCTTAATTATCTTTGATAGTGTACCCAAAGAAAGAACCTCAACAACTGCCCATACAGGCACCTCTCCATCATGATTATCAAAATTATGTTTGATAAACACATCATTAGAACGAGCAATCTCTGATGCTACGGTAGAAAGATTTTGCCAATACAGTTTTTTATCTTTAAAAATTGACGAGTCCTGCAAAACAAGTGCGTCTCCATGTATAAGCAGCGCTTCTACTAATCGTGCTCTCAAAGATACCTCAATCTTGGAAATCATAAAAAAAATCAAACCTGATAATTCCTGGTCAAATTGATACAGCTTTAAAATATCTTCAAACCTCGTTCCTGGAACATACTTCTTGGTAGCATTGTCATATAAATGGAAAGAGTATCCACGCAAACGATAAAATCCAACTGATTTTAACGCCTTTTCTACGTCCGCACGAGAAGTAATTACCATTCCTGCATCAATGTATGATTGTATCTGTTGTGCTATTGTTAATATTTGTTTGGGATATTGATACATAAAATGCTCCATAAGTGAAAAAAGTCCCACCGAGTTGCGCATGAAAATCAGAGGCGTGGTGGGTTCTGTTACTATTATTATACAGCTCTTATTGCAACTGTCAAGATTCCATTTTCAAATAACACACAATTTTACCACATTTAGGCATGATTTAATCACATGCTAAATGTGGTAAGTTTATTACAGTTTATGACATGACCATTCCGTTTGAACTATCCGAAAATTCCAGCTAGTTGAATATTTCTTAAATATACTCAAAAGAGTTCACAATCACTCCATCATACACAGACTGCTTCTTAATGTACTCCGCTGCGGTCTCCACGCTCTTTCCATCCTTATTCCAGTCTGTTGTAAATGATACATTATCCCCTGACAGGATTTTCTGCTGCTTCTCGCTGATAAGCAGAAGTACTACGATGCCTGCCCGGTTCAGGTGCTTGACTACATTTTCAAAGTCCTCATCTTCCTTTGGTGCATAGAGGTAGGTATGTCTGCAATCTATGTTGAGGGCTTTTTCTACATCCTCTACAAAGCCTCTGTTTACGCCGTCCACTCCGTCTACGAATACAGCAGTGATGGCTTTCTGTCCCTTGATTGCAGCTCTGACATTTCTATCGATTCTGCCCTCGTAGAGTCCGTTTTCTTCTGTATGAAGCTCCTCTACTACTCCACAGGCTGATGTCATGTCTGTCACCCTGTCAATCAGGATAAACTCGCCGAGGGTTCTGTGGTTTTTAAACAAGTCACAGACGATTTTATCTGCAAAAGATATCTTACATACTGCAATTTCGTTTTTGCGCAGGGTCTCTGTCTTGGTCTTGTCTCCTGTATTTACATCGATTGCGTACTCTATGCTTGTGACAATTCCAGGTATTGTCTTGGTGCCAAGCTTAAAGAAAAAGTTCTTGCCCTTAAAGAGCTCGTCATCATCCATCCAGAGAAGTGTGGCTGTGATTGATGATACTGCCTGCACTCCTGTTCCATCTGAGAGCACACAGCCTCTTGATACATCCACTTCCCTGTCGAGCTGGATTGTGACTGGCTGTCCCTTTGAAGCTGTATCAGCTTCCTTATCCCCGATATGTATGCTCTTTACATGGGCTGTCTCATTGCTTGGAAGCGTTGTGATTGTATCACCAACCTTGATGCTTCCTGCCTCAATCTGTCCCTGAAAACCTCTGAAGGTATGGTCTGGACGGCATACTCTCTGCACTGGCATATAAAAGCCTGTCTCTTTGTTGTCAGATATATCTATATCCTCAAGGTATGGAAGAAGGGCTGGTCCTGCATACCATGGTATGTTTTCAGATTTCTTTGTGACATTGTCTCCCTCTGTGGCTGACACTGGAATAATCTGGATATTCTCAAGCGAAAGCTCCTTTGTGAGGGCTTCAATCTGTCTGGTGATTTCGTTAAAACGTTTCTCATCATAGCCCACCAGATCCATCTTGTTTACCGCAAATACAAAGTATCTGATTCCCATAAGGGCACAGATTCTGGCATGTCTTCTGGTCTGTACCAATACCCCCTGCTTTGCATCTATAAGGATAACTGCAAGGTCTGCAAAGGATGCTCCTACTGCCATGTTTCTGGTGTACTCCTCGTGACCCGGTGTATCTGCCACGATAAAGCTCCTCTTGTCTGTTGTAAAATAACGGTAGGCTACATCAATAGTGATTCCCTGCTCTCTCTCTGCCATAAGTCCGTCAAGAAGCAGTGAATAGTCAATAGCTCCGCCTCTGCTTCCCACCTTGCTGTCCAGCTCAAGAGCTTTCTCCTGGTCTGCGTAGAGAAGCTTAGAATCATATAATATATGTCCAATCAGTGTTGATTTTCCATCATCCACGCTGCCGCATGTGATAAATTTTAATAATCCGCTCATTTTAGAAATATCCCTCTCTCTTTCTTCTTTCCATGCTTCCTGCTGCTTCATTGTCGATTACTCGTGTTGTACGCTCTGATGATACAGCACTTAATGTCTCCTCGATGATTTCATCAAGCGTATCTGCTGTTGACTCGCATCCACCAGTCAGAGGATAACAGCCAAGTGTTCTGAAACGCACACTCTTGTACTGGATTTCCTCACCCGGACGAAGCTTCATTCTGTCATCATCCACCATGATGATATTGCCATCCCTGTATACAACCGGTCTTTCCTTTGCAAAATAAAGTGATGGAATCTCAATATTTTCTCTCTTTATGTACTGCCAGATGTCCTTTTCTGTCCAGTTGGAAAGTGGGAATACCCTGACCTCCTGTCCTTTCTGGATTTTGGAATTGTAGAGCTTCCACATCTCAGGACGCTGGTTCTTAGGATCCCATGCGTGGTTTTCATTTCTGAATGAGAAGATTCTCTCCTTGGCTCTGGATTTTTCCTCGTCTCGTCTGCCACCGCCAAAGGCTGCTGTAAATCCATACTTGTCAAGTGCCTGCTTAAGCGCCTGGGTCTTCATGATGTCTGTGTAGGCTGAACCATGGTCAAATGGGTTGATTCCCTGCTTGACGCCCTCTTCATTTATGTACTCAAGCATCTCTATGCCCTTTTCCTTTGCCACCCTGTCACGGAACTCTATCATTTCCTTGAATTTCCAGGTTGTGTTTACATGTAAAAATGGAAAAGGCGGCTTCTCCGGATAAAAGGCTTTCATTGCCAGATGAAGCATTACGGAGCTGTCCTTTCCAATCGAGTAAAGCATAACCGACTTCTCGCACTCAGCCGCCACTTCACGGATTATATATATTGCCTCTGCCTCGAGTTCATCGAGATGTGATAATTCGCTCATTTTCTCTACCATCCTTTTCTAATATTTGTTTGCTTCCTTTTTATTAATGATTATCTGTTCTGTCTGACCGTCACGTTTTTCTATGTTCCAGGTCAGGGTATCAGGCTCTGATTTGACAGTCATCACGCTTCCTCTTCCACCTATGTCTGCTCCCAGGAAAAATCCTATGGTGCCGAAATGACACTCCTTGATGCAGGAGGCACAGCCCCAGCAGTCCTTGGGATATCTGATGTAAGCCTTTCTATCCTCGTCCTGATATATAAGGCTTCCGGGACACACATCTGTACACATTCCACAGCCCTTACATTTTTGTTTATCAATCATTATGCTCATAATGTGCCCCCTCCTCTACTAAATCTCTGTATATTATCTGAAGCTGTCCGTCCACCAGCTTTGAATTTACATATTTAAGCCACTGGTCACTCTTGTCCGGATAATCAAGATTTTCGGCAAAGCTGTGCCATCTGGTCTCTTTTCTGGCTTTAAGGTGGGCTATAACCGACAGGCATACCAGAAGTCTCTCCTTTAGCTCGTATACAAACATCAGCTCGTGCATGTCTGTGGCATTAAGCCCATCTGTCAGCTCTATAAGCTGCCTGATTTTTTCATCTGCCAGGGCAAGCTGCCTGCCGTTAAACTGATAATGTGTGGAAATTCCTCCTGCGTAGTTATCCATGACCTTCTGCATGGCTTCCTCGATTGCTTCTGTGCTAAACTGCTCTTTCTTTGCCTCAAGGAAGTGGTTGTACTCGGCGATTTTCTGTTCAAAGTATGAATATGTCTGCGTTTTTGTTGTTTCTGTCTCACCCTTATTCTTCTCATGTGTAGCAGCATCACACTCTGCTCCACATTCTTCATCTAGGTTCTTCACAATATCAATGGCTGCGATTTCACCCTCAACCATGGCTCCTGTCACATATTTCTGTGGACAGCCTCCTGCCACATCTCCTGCGGCGTAAAGTCCGTGGATTGTGGTCTGCCTGTTGGTGTCTACCCAGTAACCGCTGGCAGTATGACCACCTACTATATATGGCTCAGTGCCTTCTATCTCTACATTCTGCTCGCTAGGATTTTTTCCAGCTTCAACCCATTTTAAAGTCTGGCTCGGTGCCATATTCAAATATGCTTTTCTCAAAGACTCATCCTGCGTCTCAGATATTCCCTCTGTTCTCAGGTAACATGGTCCCCGTCCCTCAAGGTTTTCCATCACTGTTCCGTATACTCTCTGGGAAGTGGTAAGTCCATATTTGTCCTCATAGACCTCACCGAATGAATTAATCTGCTTTGCCCCGACTCCCTGAGCTATGGTTCCGGTTGGTGCTATGGTGTCCTTGCACCTTAAGGCGATAAATCTCATCTCAAAGGTGGTCATCTCGGCTCCGCTCTTTATGCCCATGGCATATCCTGCGCCTGTGTTAAATGGCGGATACCACATCTTATGCCTTGAAAAGCCCGGATTGTTTGGTCTGTAGAGTCCTGCGGCTCCTCCTGTTGCGCAGATGACTTTTCTGGCTCTTATCTCATATGCTGTCTGCTCTGAAATAGAAAATCCATATGCACCCTTTATGACATTGTCCTCGACTATGTAGTCTGTGATGTTTATCCTGTTTAAAACAGTCACATCAGGTAAGGCTTCAACCGCTGCTGCAAGAATTGGCTTGATGTTTTCTCCGTTTATCTTGATATTACGATTTCCTCTTGCCACATACTCGCCATTTTCATCCTTTAAAATGACAAGTCCCAGCTTTTCCATTTTTTCTGTGACCCTGTTTAAGCCCTCTGACATGGTAAGGAGTAAGTCTCCCCTAACTATTCCGTCAGCATCCTTTTTAGCATAATCCACATAATCCTGTGGCTTTCTTCCCTTTACTATATAGGCATTTATGGCATTTACTCCTGCGGCGAGGCAGCCACTTCTTTTGATGTTGGCTTTCTCTGCAATTACGATGGAGTAGTCTGATTTCTCACGGATTGTAAGGGCTGCATAGCATCCAGCAGTTCCTCCTCCTATTATGAGGACATCCGTGTGTAAAACCTTTTTGTTCTCAATCTTCATTTCTATCTCCTTTTTGTATCTATACACTTACAAGCCTGCCTGCCATTTTCAACAGTTTTAAGCTTTGCTTGCATATTCAGGCAATTAAATTATATCCTGATTGGCTCAATTTTCTGTGTATGAAGTGTAAATTATATATAAAATACATCATCCACCTGCATCTCACGGTTTTCCACGAGGTAGGTCCTGTGTTCATCAAATATATACAGCCTGTATATGAGCACATGTACTTTTTCTCCGACACTGACCATATCCTTTTCCAGCGAACGCTCTCCTGTGACCTCTATTCCATTTATGTTTACAGTGACATCCACCCTGTTTCCTCTGAAAACCACATCTGTCACGATGCCTTCCTCAGCTGCCGACATAAATCGGTTCAGGTTGCCGCTCTTTGAAATCTTTATAAACTCTGGTCTTATGACAGCCCGCTTGGCATTTTCTACAATCTCAAAGCCCTTTAATCTGTCGTAGTCCTCAACAATTGTGGAATGTCCTATGAACTGCGCCACAAAGGGGGTATCCGGTGCCTTATAGATTTCAAGCGGTGTGCCCATCTGCTCTATGGTGCCGTGGTTTGTGATTATGATTTCATCTGCTACCTCCACCGCCTCATCCTGGTCATGTGTCACGAAAATACTTGTGATTCCCAGCTTTTCAACAAGCTCCTTTAACCATATGCGGAGCTCTCCTCTGACCTTGGCATCTATTGCTGCAAAGGGTTCATCCAGAAGCAGTACCTGTGGATTTGGTGCCAGTGCTCTTGCAAATGCAACCCTCTGCCTCTGTCCTCCTGACAGCTGGTTGGGATAACGGTTTCCCATCTCAGATAAGCCTGTCATCTCAAGGAGCTTTTCCACTCTTTCTTTTATCTGCTTTTTAGGCATTTTCTGAAGCTCCAGTCCAAAGGCTACATTTTCATATACTGTCATGTAACGAAACAAGGCGTAATTCTGGAATACAAAGCCTATGCCCCGCTTTGCCGCTGGAATATCATTGACCCTCTTGCCGTCTATGTAGATGTCACCGGAGTTTGGTGTTTCAAGCCCTGCAATCATTCTAAGTAAAGTAGTCTTGCCACTTCCAGATGGTCCAAGAAGCGCCACCAGCTTTCCCTTTTCAACGCCAAAGCTCACATTATTTGAGGCAACAAAGTCACCATATTTTTTGTATATATTTTTCATTTCAACATACATATGCCTATCTCCTTTGACGTCTCTCCACTATATTTCTGGCAAAAAGTATAATCAGTGCAATAATTACAAGTATCGACGATACTGCAAAGGCAGCTGTAATCGAGCTGTCCGTACCTGACATATACAGGGCATCGATTTCAAGCGGCAGTGTGAAGGTCTCGCCTCTTGTCTTTGACAATGCGTTTACCGCTCCAAACTCTCCCAGTGCTCTTGCCGTACACAGGATAATTCCATATATGAGTCCCCATTTCATCTGGGGAAGTGTTATCTTTCTAAAAATTGTAAAACCACTGGCTCCCATGAGGGCTGCTGCCTCTTCCTCGTCCTTGCCCTGGGTATTCAAGACGGGGATAATCTCTCTTGATACAAATGGAAATGTAACAAAAATCGTTGCAAGCACCACACCCGGCACTGCAAAGGTTATTCTTATGTTGGTTCCAAAGAAATCATTTACTGCCCTGATTGCAGGGTAAAGCCAGCCCAATCGTCCAAAAGTCATGAGATATGCAAGACCTACGATTACCGGTGATATTGAAAATGGTATATCGATTATGGTTGCAAGTATCTGTTTGCCCTTGAATGAAAATCTGGTCAGAAGCCAGGCTGCCCATATGCCAAAAAAGGTGTTTACCAGGACTGCTATGCTTGTGGCAATCAGTGTGACCTTAAGGGCTGACAGGACATATTCTGTGGAGATTGCTTCAAGGTAGAATTTGATGCCTTCCTTTAGGGCGCTTGCCATTACTGAGATTAGGGGAACCACAAGCATGATTGTCAGAAAGAGGACTGTGATTGTGATTAGGCACAGCTTGGTGCGGGTTTTACTTTTTTCTAGTTTTTTCTGCTCTTCCATGGTGGCTCCTTTCTTGCGGATGGTGGCTCGGAATATCGAGATACGATAGCCGATTGCCTATGCTCCCAGATTTGTTCTCCTTGACTGCTTCACTTGGACTATATTTACAAATAGTAATA
>CAVFAM010000129.1:5628-29175 GCA_963620375.1 Bacteroidaceae bacterium | reverse complement strand
GGCATATACCAGTGCAGCTTCTACACTTGTCTGTACTTGTAAAATCCTGAAAAACATAAGCAGATACACTATAAAACCCGCAACTACAGGAAATATAACTGCCGCCTCCAGGGTATAAGAGGCTTTTTGGCAGGTGCATGAGGGTGTCTCCTTGTGCTCGGTTTGGGAAATGTATTCGGTACTAATCTTTGGGAGAGATTTTGAACTTACTTGATATATTAATGTGAAACAACGAGACACCCTCATGCACCTGCCTTTCTATTTTTGCTGCCTATTTACTTATGTAGGAATAATCTGCGCTCCTGCTTATCTGCCCGACAGGCTTATAATCGTAGAACACATGATTATAGCTGTAATTAAACGAGATATTAATTCTTGATATAACATTATCCATACAGAAATTTTCGTATCCATCTGCCATTTTTACTGTCGCCTCCTGTATATCCATTGCCCTGTATGCCATGCTTTTTACCCCCTTGAGCAAAAGCAGGGTCCCAATAAAGTCCTTATAGGACATTCCATCCGTCACAGCCTTGGCTTTGGCTTCACCCGACAGCAATGCCGCTATATTAGACAGCTTTGATGTCCAGCTTGCCTTTGTCTTTACAAAAGGAACCCTCTCGCCTGCTAACAGGGTTCTCACATCCAGCACACTCTCACAATATGCCCAGCTCGCCAGCAGCCCCTGCTTAACAGCCTCGATGACTACCGGATTGGCAGATGCTCCGGCAATAGCAGTTGCCAGTGCAAGAGCCTCCTCCTTTTTACTGGCATCCCCCTGCAAATACAGGAAATTTGCTGCTTCTCTGGTCAGGATAAGCTCATTTATCACTGTTTTTAAGTTATCGCTGTCGCTTGATTTACCTGCGATTATGTACTCAGCCTCATAGCTTAGGGCGTGACTGTCTGCCGGACTTGTATAATTCCCCATATTCTGGATTATGTATTGCTCCATACATACATAATCCAGCCAGTCAGTGTCGGGAATCTGCTGGTTTACACCACTGTTCCTGCTTCTCTTAGACAGACTCTTGGATGTATCAATGGCGCTTCCAGATATGCTGGTATCGCTTCCCAATATAAGCGCCAGCACCCCAGATGCCTTTGTTTCCTTTACAACATCAAAGGTGTCATCCTCCACCCTCTCATCAGCCTTTTCCGCCGAGTCCGTGTCTGTGTCATCACTTTTTTCCAGTTCTTCAAGCTGTGCAATAGCATCATCCACATTCTTATCCACATCCCCGCTCTCAGCCTCCATGCCTGCCGCATCCATATATGTGTCATAGATTAATCTGGCAGTGCCATACGCCACAGTATCCTTCATATACTCTGCTACGCATGCCTCATATACAGCACCATCCCCATCTGTGATAAGGGTATAGGCAGTGACATCCGCTGAGTCCATGTTAAGCCGCAGCAGATTAAGCTTTTCCCTGCCCAGAATATCCCTGGAAACACTGAAATTATCATCCGACAGCTCCTTTAAAAAGCCCTCCGTGTCAGCCCCCTTGCAGTCATAACCCAGCAGTCCATACTCCTCATACAGAGGAATATTGTATTGGGAAAAAAGGGATTCGATATCAGAATCAGCCCTCATATCTGCCAGCTTGTTCAATTCCACATATCGTGAAGCCTCCAGCAGGGCAAATATAAAGCTTGTTATAAGCATTATGACTAATGCGGCAAAGACAGTGAGGCTGCCTTTTATCCTCATACCTTTCCAGCTTCACTTGTAATGGTGTCAAAAATATCATTTACAAGATCCGTCAGCTGCTTCTTAAAAATCAGAACAATTCCTATCAAAACAACAATAATCAATATCAATTCCACCACTCCTGCGGCCTTCTCTTCTCTCAAAAAATTATTAAATCCTAACATAATTTTCTCCTTTCTTACCTGAAACTCAACAATGCAGGCACTATAACTATTGCTATAACAATCATCATCATTATCATCATTGGCACAAGCATTTTGGTGCTTGCCTCTTCTCCCATCTTCTTTGCCACCGCCTTCCTTTCCTCGAATGCCTCCTCCGATTCCTGCTGTAAGCTGTCACAAATCTGTCTGCTTCCACGCTCCAGACTGGAGATTAACAGCCTCATAAGGCGGTTGTAGCACATAATATTCACTCTTTCGGCAAAATTTTGGTATGCTGTTCTCTCACTATTGCCATCATCTATCTCCCTTTCAGTCACCAGCATTTCCTCATACACAGGCATGTTAAGCCCTTGATTTTTTCCCCTCTTAATGAGGTATCGGGCGGATATTTTGCTCCAAGCCTGTTTTATAGACATGCCAGAACCCAGTAAAATAGCCATTTTGCTGACAATTTCAGAATATTCCAGCTCCATGCTCTTTTTTCTCTGCCTGAGAGCCTCTTTCTGTCTCTCACGCCTTGCCGCACAGTATAGAACAGCTATTGCCAGCTCAAATATTATGGTTTTTAACACCAGATGCTCTTTCGTCTCCTGCCATACTATAGTCTTGTCTCCAATCTTTTCTGGCAGCACTATAGCCTGCTCTCCTGCCTTTTCCATCTGACCTGCCAGATTGTCATCTATCTGCTTAAGCAGGGCTTCCTCCTCTGTCAGGGTCTTAGGAAATACAATAAAGGAAAACTGATATTCCTCCTCATAATCCTGACAGGACAGGCTGACAGTTGCTGTAGTCAGGATGCCATCCTGCCTGTCATCATATTCCTTAAGTCTATCCTCATCGATTGTCCCATCATCCATAATCAGATTTTCAGAGAACATCCAGTCTGCCTTAACCATATTTTGTGCATAGGTTTCCTGGATAGATACCCTTTCACTGACATGGTTTAACCCACCCTCTCCCTGATAAAATGACTCCTCTATCTCCTGTTTTGCTTCCTCAAAACAGCTTTTCGCCTGACTGGCTGTCAGCTTTTCCTCAGAAATCTCAAGCTGATAGGGATAATCCTTTAACCCTGCCCCATTTAAAATCAGGGAAACCTCTTTGCTGCTCTCTCCGGGTTCATTCCTCTGTATCTGGTTTCCATCTGAAAGCTCTTTATTAGCAGACTCCATAATCGCTGCAAGCACTATAAATGCAATGCCTATTATGATTACCTTTACAATTTGCTTTTTTTCAACCTGCTCCATATTCTCATACCCTTATCTGCAATATTTTTTCTGCCAGATATATAGCCCCAGCATAGGCAGCCAGACAGACCGTCATAAACAGGACTCCAGCCATGTTTCCATACAGCACGCTCATATACTCCGCTGATGTAATCCGCATATAGCCTAAGAGAGCAATCGGTATAAAGCTCATTACCTTCTGTTCAAGCTTTTTAGCAGATATTGCCACCTCTATTTCCCTTGAGGTCTCATACTTTGCCCACATCCTGCTGACAGCCTGGTCTATAATATCCACAAAATTGCCGCCGGTTCTCTTGGCAAAAGACAAGATATCAATAAAGTTGTATATATCCTCTATGCCAGTCCTCTCCGCCAAATCCTCCAGAGGGTCTTCTATAGGTGTATTCATGCCCACCTTTTTATTTATGTTTTGCAGCTCCATACACATATATGATTTTGCCCCATACATCTTCTTAAGCTCCTTCTGTGCTTCCACGAAGGAATTTTCCAGTGAATATCCGGCTAACAGCAGTCCACTTATGTTTTTGAGCATGGTCTGAAATTCCATGGCAAGCCTGTCCCTGCGCTCTTTTATTTTTGCTGCAACCGTTTTCTTCCACACGATTACAAGAACAGCCGGGCTTAATACCATCCCCCACAGGGAATCAAAGAATAATTTAGAAACAACTATTGATATAGCTGCTGCCTCCATCACTACTACAGCTATCTCCATTGCCGAAAGCCTGTATCTCCTATAGTCCATTTACATCCCTCATGCCGGCAGCCTCAAGCTTTGTCCGGGATTTTAACTTTCCCTTTTGTACAAGCTCTCCTATAACTCTGCCATCCTTCTCCGATATCTCTTCAAATTTGTATAATGTATTTAGTACAATCTCGCCATCTACTATTCCATCCAGTTCCGCTATTTCAAGCACCCTGCGTGATTTATCCCTCAGTCTGCCAAGCTGAATAATTATATTTATTCCAGATGCAATCTGACTTCTTATGGCACTGAGAGGCAGCTCCTGTCCCATCAGTACCATGGTCTCCATTCTGGACAGCATGTCCCTGCATGAGTTTGCATGACCCGTTGACAGCGAGCCGTCATGGCCTGTATTCATAGCAGAAAGCATATCAAGAGTCTCTGCCCCCCTGCATTCTCCGACAATAATTCTGTCAGGTCTCATCCTTAAGGCTGTCCTGATTAAATCCCTGATTGTAATAGGCACAACACCCTCCACATTTGCATTCCTCGTCTCCATCCGCACAATATTTTTTGCGCCTAGAAGCTGAAGCTCCGCAGAATCCTCAATTGTAATTATTCGCTCATCCTCTGGGATATACTGTGATAAGGCATTTAGAAATGTCGTTTTACCAGAACCTGTTCCCCCTGAAATAAATATACTGTATCTCGCTTTCACAAGCAGCTTTAAGACATCTGAAACCTCCTCCGTGACCGACCCAAGCTCTATGAGCTTTTTCATGTCAAATGGCTCTTTAGGAAACTTTCTGATTGAAATTGCAGAGCCTCCCAGTGATATGGGAAAAAGCACTATATTCACCCTGGAGCCATCCACAAGCCTGGTATCCACAATTGGCGACGACTGGTTTACCACCCTGTTGTGCTTACCCACAATCTGCTGTATTATGTCCTGCATCTTCTCTTCAGACGAAAATCTGCCTGCATATTGGTGTATGGAGCCATTTTTCTCATAAAATATAGTGTCAGGTCCATTAACCATTATCTCTGTGACATCTGTATCATCAATCAGATCCTGCAGCACATCCAGACGCTTCAAGCTGTCAAATACCCTTTTTTCCAGCTCTATCCTGTCCTTTAGATTGATGTTTTTCTTCTTGACCTCCTCAGAGGCTGTCCTGCTTATAATGTCCCATATCTCTTCATCATCAATGTCTCTTGACACGTCAATATCAGAAAGCACCTGTTTTCTTATCTTTTCACTTATTTCATCCAAGCTGTACCGCCCCCACAGACAAGCCCCTTATCATGTCACCAAACTCAGTCCATTTCCACTGCTCAACAATTTTTTCGCAGCTTTCCACTGGCATGGCGACTATTGGCGGCTCGATTTTAATAACCTTCTCCAGCATATTTTTGTAGCCCCTGTCATTGATATCCTCAATGAATTCGTACTCCCTCCACTGCCCCAGACCTCCCTGCTTCTGAATGAGAAATATCTGGCTGCATATATTGAGCACCTCGTAAAAGCCCTGAAACCTGCTGCCAAAATTTATCACTATGCAGTCATAGCCCATCTCCTGGCTTATAAGCTGGAGCATCTTTATATATGCGGCTGAGCTGATTTCACACAGGCTCTCTGTATTCATGACCGGATATATATAATCCAGCTTTCCCTCATGTACTATGCACTCAGAAAACAGATTTCTTGAAAACCTGTCATTTTCAATCATTACAATCAGCTCCTCCAGCCCCTTCTGGCTTTGGATATTTAATGATTTCCTTAATCCACTGTTTTCCTGTACGTCAATCACAATGGCTTTTCTGCTCTCACTTACAATGTTCCCCAGCATTGCTGTAAATGGTAATTGATAGTCATTTTCCGACAGTGAATATACTCCAAATATCCGGGTCCTGGCCACAAGCTGTCCTGCATCCCTCACCTGCCTGACCTCTGCTGAAATATGTCCCAGCACCTCCTCTATTATCTTATTTACCTCCTGGTATTTCTCCACAATGTAAATCCCCTCCTCCTGCTGCCCTTCATGCGCAGCCTCCAAATCCACAAGTACCGCCACAGGCCTTATGGGAATATTGCCCACATCATCATATTCCCCACAATATAACAATGCGTCCAGTCCCTCCTTACCTGTCAGCAGAGACTTGTCTGTGTATTCGTACACATCAATCTGGCTGCTGTAATGGTTCATAATAAATCTTACCAGCCGGGTCTCATACACCTTGTCGTCTGAGATTATCCCTAATCGTGTCTTTTTCAAAATAATGTCCCCCCTTTGCTTATACAGCCAAGTAATATCGTTGACACATATCCCAGCAAAATCTCCAGTGAAAAATGAATTTTAAGACTGTTTTCGGCATATGGATATGCGGTGCAGTGTCCTTTTGCAATCTCAAGCAGATAACCTCCTCCCCAGAATAATTGTCGTCTTACATCTCCTGTATGAACCAGCTTAAGCAGGCTCGCAAGCGCTCCCCAGACAAATGCTATAACCATACATGCAGCCAATTCTTTAAAATCTGTAAAACATCCTACCAATGAAAATAGTTTGATATCTCCGGCACCCAGGGCACCTGCAAGATATAGTAGATAAAGAACTGCAATCGGAAAAATGATGTTTGGAATCATAAGTAAAACATTTTCCAAACCATTAGAAAATAGTCGATAAAAAATTGCAACTATCATCCCTGTAAGTATCAGCCGATTACTGACCTTAAGGGTTCTAAAATCCTGTATTACTGCAATAACTAAAAAGACCAACAGGATTATCATATTTGCATCACCTCTTTTGTTGTGAGTTGAATTATAGCAAGGCAGATATGGGCTGTCTACAGTAGTTGTGCAATTTTTTAAGATTCCACTTTATCAACAAGATTTCCGTATTTTCTCATGTCCAAAACTCCATATATACTGATTTTTCAACACTTTTTCCTTGTACATCTCATTTTGGAGCACTGCGCAATAGTAGGAACGAAAATTTATTGTATAGATTTTCCATTTCTGCTTATACTTGTAAAAAGGGATTTGTCTGGAAATGGAGGTAATATGAGTATATTTAGAACATCTACCGAAACTAATGATGGATATGAGCTGCTGCTTCGTGATTTAGAGCAGACCACCGATGATTTAAAGGATGCCTACAATAACCTTGGAAATGTTGTGGAGCCGGACCTGATTGACTATTACATCTATCAGGTAAAAGCTGTCTCCATGCGATATAAATTTTTACTGGACTGCGTAAAAAAAATAGAGGATCCTTATGCCAAGAATCCTCTCTGAGTATCACTTATACAATTTTCGACCAAATCATTTTTGCCGTATGTAATTCCCGCATACACCTGCTGTGTATTCTCCATAAGCGGCTCTGATGTGTCCTGTCTGGCAGCCTCCACAAAGCTGTCATACAGGCGCCTCATAATCCTGTCAGCCTCGTCCAGCCTCTCTGATTTGTTCTCATAGAGAGCCTTTGACAGCTGCACCTTGCAGTACTTATACAGTGGCAGAAGCTGCTTTGCTATGGCATAGCTCATATTCAGGGCATTGATTAACTCATCAATCGTCTGCCCTGCTTTTCTGATGCCTGCTTTAAACAGCTCATCATCTTTTTTCTCAAAGCCTGCCCTGGCATCTGCCATATATGCAAAATAAATATCATAAATAATGACTATCATTCCACCCTGATTGCACTGGCTGAGCCTTCTGGTGAAATCCTGTCTCAATTCATCTGTCATACACTACCTCTATCTCGATAACAGTGAGAGTACCTGCTGTGGCAGGTCATTTGCCTGCGAAAGTACAGATATTCCTGCCTGATTTAATATATTCTGGGCTGCGTAATCTGTCATCTCTGTTGCCATGTCTGCATCTGTAAGGTTTGAATATGCTGAAGTCATATTCTCAGATGTCTCATCAAGGCTGGCATTTGCATACTCAAGTCTGTTCTGGAAAGCTCCGATTCTTGATCTTACAGAGTTTACCTGTGCGAGAGCATCATCCAGTGTACCCAGAGCCTTTGTTGCGCCTCCTGAAACAGCCACATTTATTCCATCCAGATATAAGGACTGGGCAGAAACCTCTGGTATTCTCAAATCCATCTCCTGATACTGATTTGCACCAATCTGGATTGTCATTGTTCCAATATCTGTTACATCTATGTCATATTCAGCCAGGTCTGCTGATGCATCTACCAGAAAATCCATCTTAAATCCATTGTCATCTGATATGTATACCCTGTTGCCCTCAGATGTAACGATTGGATGTGTAAATCCATCCCCTGCTGTAACCTTGGCATCTGTGCCATACTGTGTATCAGAATATCCGTCTCCCTGTGTGGTATATCCCAGTGCATTTGCCAGATCATCAGATATACTTATATCAAGCTTTGTTGATGAGCCATATGCTGTTGTGGTCAAATCAAGAGAAGTGCCATTCACTTCCATATTTGCGCCAGCCTGCTGGGCAAGCTCCTGTATCTGTGCCAGATAGTCCGCTTCGCTTGTTCCAGCCTTAATCTCTGCTGAAACACCATTTATAGAGATTGTACCATCTACAGTTATTCCACCTGCAGGATAGCCATTTACAGAGCCTTGAGCCTGCTTTGCGGTTTCTGTAACCTCAACCTTATAGTTTTTGCTTGCAACCTCATCCGATATATTGATTCTGGTAATATCAGAATGTGTTATCTCCTGGCTTGTTGTGCCATCTGCTGCTGTCACTGTCTTTCTTGTATACACTCTTGTGTCTGAAGATCCGTCAAGCAGGGATTTTGTGTTGAACTCTGTATTTGCTGATACTCGGTCAACCTCGTCCTTTAACTGCTCTATTTCAGCCTGTATACTCTGCTTGTCATCAAATGTATATATGCCTGATGCCGCCTGTACAGACAGCTCTCTCATTCTCTGGATAATGCTTGTCACCTCATTTAAGGCTCCATCTGCTATCTCCATAACAGATATTGCATCTGTTGAATTGTCACTTGCCTTATCAAGGGCATCAATCTGTGCCTTCATTTTATTTGAGATTGCCATTCCAGCTGGATTATCCTCTGCTGAATTAAGCTTAATTCCAGTCGATAATCTCTCCATAGTAACCGACAGCTTATTCTCTGTTCTGTGTAGCTGGTTGCTGGCTATTACAGCCGACATATTTCTGTTAATCTTCATAGTCTTTTCCTTCCCATTTATCCGGTCAAGCATCCATGCTGTTTTTCGACTATCCTTGTCTGTCATCTGAATTGTATATCGTCAGAAAAAGAATTTTTCTTAACATTATGGGCACTATAAAGTTTGCAATTATACGAAAAGCGTATTATAATAGACAAGCTAAAAACTTTATAGGAGGATACTAGAATGGCAAAAGTAACTAAAGATACCATGATCGGTGAACTTCTTCAGATTGATGAGAACGTAGCTCCATTGCTTTTAAATATCGGCATGCATTGCCTTGGTTGCCCATCTTCCCAGATGGAGACTATTGCAGAGGCAGCTATGGTTCACGGAATTGATCCAGAAGGACTTGTGAATGATATTAATGACTTTTTAGAGCATGATCTTGCTTAACATACAAAAAACCTGCCCTGGCAGCTTTTCTTGTATGCTATGACATAAAAAAGGTGGTCAACTGACCACCTTTTTTATAACTATAGCTCTGCAAGCTCCTTCACTGCATCCTTTTGCAGAATAAGCTTGCCATGCTCTCCAAAGTAAGCTCCCACTGCTGCGGTATATACCCTCTGATATGCATACTCTGAAACCGCATTACAGATTTTGTTAAACTCTACCGGAGTGTGCTCACTCTTGTGAAGCATCAGATAGTACCGGTTCTTCTGGCTGTCCTTGTACAAGTCATTCCTGCCATGATAAAATCCGCTTATAACCTTTGCCACACGGCACACCTCATCAAGATTTCTAAACTCGAACATTTTCACCAGATCACCCAGCTGCTCGGCCTTTATCTGCTTCTTGTCAGGTATCGGTGTATCACTTGATGGAATGTCGCTCTCCGCTGTATTTGCGTGCTTTTCGTATTCCTTCTTTATGCTCTCAAATAAATCTAAGATGTCATCCGCACCCTGCATATTTTCCTGGAAAAGTGACTCATCAGACGAATCGTACTCTTCACCTGCTTCTGAAAATTTGGAAAATCTGGTATCCAGCTCCTCCGGATATTCAACCTTTGTGATGAGAAGTATGATTGATTCCCCTGAAACAGGTATTGCCTCAACCATCAATGGAATGTCATTTGTCTCAAAGCCGAACTCATAGTTAGCCTGCTCTATCATATCCTTAAAAAGACTTCTCGCCTTTTCTGAACCATATGCCAGCTCGCTTAATTTAATCTGCCTGTCCGCTAAATCCTGTCTGGTTAACGTACAGCGGATTTGATTGTCATTTACTTTTTCAATTTTCATTTAATCACTTCCTTTTCCTGAAAATTTCCTGTAAATCGTACACTTATTATAATCAAACACTTATTTGATGTAAAGCAGTTGCATATATTAAAAATTTATAAAAAACATAAAAATTAGTTCTTGCATTTGTATATTTTTTGTGTTATAAAACATTCTAAGAGATGCGCAACTGGTTCTAAAGGAGCGTATGACTAATAATTTTCAAATACCGTTTGACAGGTACGAGGTTCTTAAGCCTATTGGCGAGGGTTCCTTCAGCAGGGTTTTTCTTGTCAGACACATTTCTTTGAATCAACTGAGAGCAGTCAAAGTTATCCCCAGAAACACAGACAACATCAGTAATGATTTTACAGAGGCTCAGATTTTAAAGGAGCTTAACCATCCCGGCATACCCCGGATATTTGATATCGAGCAGGATACATCATATATTTATCTGCTTGAGGAATATGTCGATGGATTAAGCCTTGACGAATTTCTGCTTCAACAACAGTTTATTTCTAATGAGAGGTTTTATTCTCTTTGTTTGGACTTATGTGATATATTTTCCTATCTGCACAGCAGAATTCCAAGTCCAATCATATACAGGGATTTAAAACCGGAGCATATTATAGTATGCAGAGACCAGGTTAAATTAATCGATTTTGGCATATCTGTTTATGTTTCCATTTCAGGAAATAACTTCAATCACCTTGGTAACGTAGATTTTTCAGCACCGGAGGTATTTAGCAGCGACCAGATTACACAGGCTGCTGACGTATTTAGTATTGGGAAACTTATGGGGTATATTTACACTTACTTATCCAGTCCAGACCCAAAAATTCTTAGGATTATCCACAAAGCAACCAATACAGAGCCGGCTCTTCGATTTGAAACGGTAGAAGAACTGGCATCTGAAATAAAAAATATATTTGAAAAAACCAATTATCCGCATCTCTATAACAAAATATCAGTAGTCAGCAGTTTTCCTGGCTGTGGATGTACGCATATAGCATTTTCCATTACTTCCGCCTTGAGATTTCGTAAATCCGAAAGCTACTATTTCGAGAAAAATGAGTCAGAGGCTTTGCACAATTATGTCGGATTGAGAGATTCATTCAGGGAGAATGATGGAATATATTATCACAGGCATTTTGCTGGTATTCCCAGATATGGCAGAGGCATAACCATTCCAGCACCGGCATCGGGCAATGCAGTATACGATTTCGGCTGCACGCCTGCCCATGAATTAGAGCATGACAGTGACTTCATAAACTCAGACTTTGTTATTATTGTATGCTCTGGCTCATGCTGGACCTGGAAGGATGCAAAATTAAGATATGAACATCTTCAAAAATCGGGTATTCCAGTCAGGGTCGTCTGTAATCTGTGCAATCGCAGACAGGCAGGACAGCTGGCATCATATCTTGGCACAAGAGTTACAATGTTTCCTTTTGCGCCTGACCCCTTAAAGGTCAGCAAAGCAAATGAGAGATTTTTAGACTCCATACTGCCAGGCAAAGGAGGAATTTTAAAATATTTGGATTTAATAAAAGGATTGATAAAGCACCGGACATAATCGGCGTCTGCGGTATGCACCGTGGGATAGGCGTCACAACATTGTGCCTCGCTCTTTCTAATTTTTTAGCCAACAAACAATTCTCATCTGTAGCTTATCTTGAAGTTAATTCTACTAATGAAATTCATAACCTGAACACCAGAAATGACAATAATCATTTTAAGTATCTGGGGATTGACTTCTATTCTGCTGTCACACTGGATGACCTTCCAGCCCTGCTGCAGAAAAAATATGATTATTTTGTATTGGATTTTGGTGTTACAAATCATTATACGAATTTAGAATTTATGCGTTGCAGCTTAAAATTAGCAATCTGCGATTTATCATCCTGGCATCACAGTGACCTTATTAGTTTTACTCATAACTACTTAAATAACATTCGGGAAAATGTTATTTTACTGGGAAATCCAGGCAAGATTAATCAAAACAGCTTACATTCTGAGTACAATAAGGCTGCTGGATGCCGGATATTAAGGATTCCCTTCTTTGAAAATCCGTTTCAGCTTACCTCTCAGTATTTCGGGTTTTTGAAAAAAATTACAGAAAGGAAATAATATATCACATATGCATACTATTTTTTTCAAGCAGCTGTTTATTGAGTTCTTACCATCAGATTACATAGGACTTGTCCTCTGGTTCTGAAAAATCAGCAAAGCTTCTGGCTCTCAATTAGAAAAATTTGAGAAAAATGCAAGGAGACTTGATGTTTATTTTCTGCTTGTATCAGCATGAACACCATAATTTCTAAAAGAAAAAAGAGAGAAGAAGGAGGAGGCTGCTTTATTGTGCAGTCTCCTTATTAAGTGTTTGAATATGCCCTTGTAATGATATATAATTAGCGTAGCAAAGGGACGTACATGCGTCCTTACAATATACTATGAAAGGATTCTTACACATGAAAAAGAAAATAATACCAGTACTGATTGTTACAGGCTTAATTGTGATTGTTATCGCAATCGCAGGTATATCGGCACTGATTAAAAAATACACTCCCAGCAAGGATGTCTTAAGTCTTAACGAATACTACAATATCTCTGCTGATGACCAGGCTGCCATAATCCTGAACAGAGAGCTTAATGAGTCCCAGGCAAAGGTCATAAATGGCTATGTATACCTTGATTATTCCTTTGTACACGATACAATCAATTCACGATTTTATTGGGATGCAAACGAAAACATTTTATTCTATGCCACTGACTCAGAGCTTATATCAGCAAGTGCGGACAGCAACAGCTATCTGGTCACAAAATCAACTGTTGACTATGGTCATCCTGTTGTCAAGGCAAACTCTGACTCCTGCTATATTGACATTGATTTTGTACGCCAGTACTCAGATTTTACTTATGAATATGTAGCTGAGCCTAACAGATTACTGATTAACAATTCCTGGGGTTCAGTTGATACCGCTACTATTAAGAAAAATACCCAGATTCGCCAAAAGGGCGGCATCAAGAGCCCTATTTTAAAGGAAGCTTCAAAGGGTGACGCAATAACTGTAATCGAGGAAGACGATAAATGGACAAAGGTAATGAGCGCAGATGGAGTTATCGGCTACATCAAATCAAAGCTGGTATCAAACAAGCAGTCTGTGGAGCTTAAAAATGACTCATATGTGGCAGAAACCTTCAGCCATATCGTAAAGGACGGAAAAATCTGCATGGCATGGCATCAGGTGACCACAACATCAGCCAATGACAATATCGCAAATGTCCTTGCAAAGACAAAGGGCATAAACGTTATCTCGCCTACATGGTTCTACTTAAATGACAACAATGGTAATCTCCATGATATTGCAAGCTCAAGCTATGTATCGTACTGTCATTCCCAGGGCGTTGAGGTATGGGCACTTGTCAGTAACCTTGAAAATTCAGATGTTGACAGCACCTATGTACTCACCCATTCATCTACAAGACAAAATCTTGTAAACCAGATAATTGCTTCCGCCATAAAGTATGAGCTTGATGGCATCAATGTGGATTTTGAGGCACTGGATGGCAATGCTGTGGGAGATGCCTATATTGAGTTTATCAGAGAGCTTTCTATAAAGTGTGGCAACAATGGCATCACACTTTCAGTTGATAACTATGTACCTTCTGCTTACACAGAGTTTTACAACAGGAGTGAGCAGGCAAACTTCGCTGACTATGTAGTAGTAATGGGATATGACGAGCACTATGCCGGCTCAAGCTCAGGCTCTGTTGCTTCCCTCGGCTGGGTTACTCAGGCTGTAAGCGATACCTTAGCTCAGGTACCTGCAAATCAGGTGGTCTTAGGTATGCCATTCTACACAAGACTTTGGGAGCTTACCCCATTATCAGAGGATGATTCAACAGATGTGACAGACACTGATGATGAATTATCCCAGTACAGTGTAACATCTACAGCCTACGGCATGGATTCAGCCTTGAGTGTAGTCAACACAAACGGCGCTGTTATCACCTGGGATGAGGAGTCAGGACAGAACTACGCAGAGTGGAATTCTGATGGAAAAACCTACAAAATCTGGCTTGAGGATACAGCTTCACTTGAGAAAAGACTTGAGCTTATGAATTCATCAGACCTCGCTGGTGCATCCTTCTGGAAGCTTGGATTTGAAAATGATGCTACATGGGACACTATTATCAAGTATATAAACTAAAAAAACTGAATAATATATAATAATCAATACCCGATGCATATCTGCACCGGGTATTTTATTTCCATGAGGTGAACCATGTCGCACAAGTATATCAAAAACCTTTTAGTTACCCTGCTTCTCTGCAGCTCCTTTATATTCGGCAGGGGGCTTGCCGTCTATGGCAGTGATTCTGCTGATTCCAAGCCCTGCACCATCGTCCTTGACGCGGGACATGGCGGGGATGACCCCGGCAAAATTGGAATAAATGGTGCCCTTGAAAAAGATATAAATCTGTCTATCACCCTAAAGCTTAAGCAGCTGCTGGAAAATAAGGGCTATAATGTGGTATTAACCCGTGAGGACAGCAACGACCTGTCCTCCGAAGACGCCTCCAACCATAAGCGTGAGGATATGAATAAGCGGGTTGACATCATGTCAAATTCTGATGCCGCAATCACAGTCAGCATCCACCAGAACAGCTTTACAGACGAGTCCGTATATGGTCCCCAGGTATTTTACTATGCTTCAAGTGATGATAGTATGGAGCTTGCCACTGTAGTCTTATCCTCTCTGGATGAGACCCTGTCTATGACTGAGTCACGGGGCATAAAGGCAAATGACAGCTACTATCTCCTAAAAAAATCACCCACACCTACTATAATAGTAGAGTGTGGGTTCCTAAGCAATTATGATGAAGCCAATGCCCTCACCACGGATTCCTACCAGAACAAGATAGCCCGTGGTATATATCTGGGTATATGTGAATATTTATCTAAGATATAATGTAGGAAATTGAGTTAATTATATATTAAATAACTCCGAAACAGTCTGGATAAATCCCTCTGCCACATGATACAGCCTGCTGGTCTGCACCGTATTATCCTTGTTTGAAGTCTCATCCTTTTCAATGCTCAATTCCTTTTGGAGGGATGATGCTTCAAATTTCTCAGATGACAAGTCTGGAATAAGTGCAACTCTCAAATCAACGGCCTCTTTTCCATCATTGTTGAGACTGCTTGCAAAGAGTCCCAGATTATCTGACAGAAGCTGCCTTGTCTCCTCGTCACTTGTGGCAATTACACCTGATATGCCTTCTTCCTTGGCTTCAAAGGCTGCTGCCACCTTACCCATCATCTCACCTCTGAAGAAGATATCTACAAGTCCCTTGTCTTCCTTTCCTCTTATGACCTTAAGCGATACTCCTGTCACATCATCACCAGTCTGCACAGGAATCATGTAGCTCTCTTCCTTGGCTTTCTGCGCACAGAGACTAAACTGATTATTCATGAGACGAAGCTCCTTTAAGTCTTTTGCTGTAATTTTTTCATTCTCATTTATCATGGTTTTCATGACATTTGTAGCAACCTCTGCCAGTGTCTCCTGGGAATCTACCATCTCCTGTGGAGTTTTTACAGCTTCACCAAATCTCTCCAGAAGTTCTTCCTTCATCCATCTGATTTTGTCAATGGAATCCGCAGAAAGACCTTCCTCGCTCCACAGCTCCTCCATCAGCTTGTTTGGCTGGCGGATATATTTTGACTCAGACATAATGTTTATCAATGAATTTTTGATATCATATCTGTCCAGATAGGCATATATATCACCGGCTGAGTCAATCTCCTCCCTGTAATCTGCAAGCTGCTGCTTTACATAAGCATTGTCCTGAGTGTCCTCCAGCTCACTTAAAGCCTCCTTAAACTCCTCAGGGGTCATATCCTCCCATTTGTCTTCCAGATTATTGAGGGCTTCCGGATTTATGGCATCCATTATATCAGAGACAATATTTGCCTGATATGAGACATTTGTCTGATATGCTGCATTTATCTGCTCATCAATTTTGCTAGTGCCACTCTTTGCATTCACTCCCTCAAAATTGTCATCTACAGTATAATCCATTCCTGCCTTTTTCTGATTGCGGACTGCTGTGAGGAGATTTTTCATGGTAATGTCTGCTCCCTGATTAATCAGTGAACCGATTACTGCTCCATCTGTTTTCTCAACCTGGGCTATAAGCCTGTATATTCCTATATAAGACGAGCGCTCCTCCTCTGTAATCTCCTTGTTCTGCTCCAGCTTCCAGAGGTACTTGCTGAACCTCTCGTTGTCAGTCTCATCTGTGCTCTGCTTTATCTCTGTTGCTGCGTCATTGAGCTCAGATATAGTCATTTCAAGTGGCTGTATTCCCTGCCTTATCATCTCAAGCGTGGTCTTTGGTGTGAGATTAGAAAAAGCCCTCTGTACCTCTTCATCGACAGCCTTGATTTTCTCAATGTTTTCCACATTTATGCCCAGCTCATTGTAGGCAAGGATTCTTACCGCTCTCTGGTTTGATTTGTTCACATCAAGCCCCAAATCCTTAAGTATGTCATCCACATTTGAAAATGCCTTTGCCATGCTGTCACCCAGATCACTTCTCGGTGTGGTCATCATGGTCTCATAGCTCTGGTTGGCTTTCTTAAGCTTATCCTCAACATTTCCTGCCCTGTCAGCTATTTCTCCTAAGGTTTCATCTGAACTTGAGAGATTTAAGGCGTATGCTGGAGAATGCTTTAACGCATCCACATACTCTGTTGTGGCTCTAAATGTACTTACATTCTCCTCTGTTGCAGGGATGTCATTACTGTTTAATAAATTCTCATAGTAGGCATTTTCCTGCTCCTTTAAGCTCTGAACCAGCTCCTCCAAAGGCTTTGTATCAATAGATATTCCTTTTTTGAGAAGGGCAAGGTTTGCTTCCGTTGTCATGGCAAGGCGGGTCTCCTCCAGCTGCCTTCTGGCTCTTATCTGAGCCTGGTTCTGGTCATCTACCTGAGCTGTAAGATTATTCTTCTCTGCAAGCTCCAGATTTTCTATATTGATTTCCTGATTATTTTCCACAAGGTAGGCTATATTTTCAGAGCTTGCACCATCTATTACAGCTTTTGCATTTTCTGCCTTATCTGTCATGGAATAGCCATCTATCAGCATGGCATCCCCCGGACGCTTTCCCTCTGATATGGCATCAGCTATTGCACCAAGCACAGCCTGGTCATCTGGCAGCTCGCCGTTCATAAGCATTTGAAGCTTTTCAAGATACCTGAGATTATCCCCGGTCACTGCTATATTGTTTTCTATAAGCCATCTGCAATTATCATATGTCTGGTCGTTTTCCTCTAAGCCAGCATCGGCTATTATATCGGACAGCTGGTTTTTGAGCTGGTTAAACTCATCATCTGTCAGCTGGTCTGCCTCTCCTGCTCCACTGTAATTAGCCTTGTAGAGGTTATCTATGGTCGGCTCCTCACCATTTTTTAAGACATAGGCTGCCGCATCCTCACTGATGCTTCCCATATTTACAGCCTGATTGTAGGCTGTCCCGGTCTGGCTTACATTCTCCTCGGTCAGAGGAATATCATTTTGTTTAAGGGTCTGCATTATCATAAAAGCAAGGGCGTCGCTGCCAGTGATTTCCCTTAAGGTTTCCTCATCCAGGTCATCCCCATATGCAGACACATCCACACCAGCCTTTGCCAGTACAGCCTTTATCTTATCAGTCTCTGTAATGATAGTCTGGCTGTCTGTATCTGTCATGGAAAATCCATCCTCCTGCATCTTCCTGTAGTCCTCTGCGGAGGTGGTATTTGACAGCACTATCATCTGCTCCTGTCTGGTCTGGGCATCCAGTTCATTTCCCTGCATCAGCTGGTCTGCCACAGTTTCCCCATTGTTTATGCCATTAGGTCTTGTATACACAGAGTCTGACATATCCACATTCACATAATCCTTGTTTTTCACATAGGATTCCTTCTTTGTAGTATCAGTTACCACCTTAACCGATGACTCTGTGCTGCCCTTGTAGTAGTTTTCTATTGATTTATTTTCTATTGATTTTCCGACTTTTTCTCTTATATCTATCAAGTTTTTTCCTCGCCTATTATTTATGCTTCATACTTTATACTAAGCATGCAGGATAAACTGCCTGTGGCTGATTATCTGCAAGAACGCTTTTATATCTATATCGGTTTATTGCACAAAAAAATACACCCCAAATTCATGGGATGTATTTCTTAAAATAGCCAAAGTTTTTATTTTTATTATAAGCTTTGCCATTGAAAATATATTCACCTTAATACTTGAACACAGCAACTCCATAAGCTGGAAGTGGATATGCGAAAGAGTACTCTCTTCCATCACATTCCTGCTTTACTGCCTTGTAGCTTACCTGTCTGTCTGTGTCTTTTCCACCAAATTTTGGATCCTCGCTGTTTAACACCAGCTTGTAGGTCTTATTCTTTGGAACACCTACCCTGTAATCGTCTCTTGCCACTGGTGTAAAGTTAATTACAAAAAGCATATTGTTTTTGCCATCAATGCTCTTTCTCACAAAGCTGAAAATGCTTCGGTCTGCATCATTTGCATTAATCCACTCAAAGCCGTCCCAGCTGTGGTCAAGCTCATAGAGACATGGATTTTTGCGGTATAAGTGGAGCAGCTCCTTCACCCAGTCCTGTATCTTCTGATGGTTTGGATTTTCAAGGAGGTACCAGTCAAGCTCTCTCTCCTCACTCCACTCCTTCTCCTGGGCAAAATCCTGTCCCATAAAGAGGAGCTTCTTGCCGCTGTGTCCCATCATAAAGGCATAGCCTGCCATGAGGTTTTTATACTTGTCCTCCTCGAGTCCCGGCATCTTGTTGAGCATTGAGCATTTCAGATGAACCACCTCATCATGTGACAATACCAGTATGTATTTTTCGCTCTCATTGTAGCTCATGGCAAAAGTCATCTTATTGTGGTTATTTTTTCTGAAATATGGGTCGAGCTTCATATAATCAAGGAAGTCATTCATCCAGCCCATATTCCATTTGAAGCTGAAGTTAAGTCCATCATCTTCCACCCTGCCTGTAACCTTTGGCCAGGCTGTTGACTCCTCTGCAATCATCATTGTTCCCGGATTTCTGCCAAGAATCAGTGTATTGATGTGCTTGAAGAACTCTATAGCTTCAAGGTTCTTATTGCCGCCAAACTTATTAGGAATCCACTGTCCGTTTTCCTTGCCATAGTCCAGATATAGCATAGACGCTACTGCATCCACTCTGAGACCATCAATATGGTAGTTCTCTATCCACATAAGGGCACTTCCTATAAGGAAGTTCTTCACTTCGTTTTTCTCATAATTGAATATCTTTGTGCCCCAGTCCGGATGCTCTCCCTTTCTTGGGTCTGGATATTCATATAATCTGGTACCGTCAAATTCTGCCAGTCCGTGCGCATCCTTTGGAAAATGCGCTGGTACCCAGTCGAGAATAACGCCGATTTTGTTCTTATGACACTGATTTACCAGATAAGCAAAATCCTCCGGTGTGCCATAGCGGGATGTAGGTGCATAATAGCCTGTTACCTGATATCCCCACGAGCCATCATATGGATATTCTGATATACCCATCAGCTCGATATGTGTATATCCCATTTTCTTGACATAGTCTATAAGACTCTTTGCCAGCTCCCTGTAAGTGTAAAATCCATCATCCTCCCGTCCCGGATGTCTCATCCAAGAGCCTGGATGCACCTCATATATTGAGATTGGACTCAAATACACTCCATCCTTGCCCAGCTCTGCCCTCTTCTCCATCCATGCAGTATCAGACCACTTAAACTTGGATATGTCAGTGACAATAGATGCTGTCTCTGGTCTCTTCTGGGCATAGTTGGCATATGGGTCTGCCTTGTAATGCTTCTCCCCATTTCGGTCTATAATGAGAAACTTATACATATTTCCCACCTTAACCTTTGGTATGAATAATTCGTATACTCCCATTGTGGCAGGCTCAACCCTGACCATCTGGTGTGATGTCTCGTTCCAGTCGTTGAAATCTCCAATGACATACACCCTGTCTGCATTTGGTGCCCACACATCAAAGCATACTCCGTCTACACCCTTCTGTTTCATCGGGTGTGCTCCCATTTTCTTGTAGATGTCGTAATGGGTTGCCTGTCCGAACAGGTAGCAATCCATGTCTGTAAAATTACTCATAGTTCCCCTCCACATTTTTATTTCAAATCGAAATTAGCCTCTGTTAATACGATTCTGTCATCCTCTGTATAACGCTTTGCAGTCAGAATACTTATAGCCTTCCTCAGTCCTCCATGAGCCTCTCTCTCAATCGCCTCGTCAACTATATCCTTGACCTCTGTCAGGGTAGTTGCCTGGTCGTACTTCTGGATATTGCTTATTCTGTTGTAAAGCGCAAGTACTGCCATATCATCTATTTTATAGCCAAGCTCCGCAGAATATGACTTGGCAAATGATACTAATTCATCATTTGTGAAAATCGGCACTGTAACTGTCTCTGTAAACTTAGATACCAGTCCCGGCTCCTGGGACAATGCCTTCTTTATTCCCTTTGATGTATCCTCAAATATATACAGGGTTCCTGTTATATCATGCTCCATCAGAAATGAAAGGGATGCCGCTGTCTTTCTGTCAATATCTCCTGCCTTCTCCACTATCAGACAGCCTCCGGATACTTTTCTGACAAGCTGCTGTACATCCTTTGCATTAAGGGATGCTGCATCAATCTTTCCTACCTTGCCATTTGGCATACCGGTTTCCTTCTGCAATACTTTGATTAAGCTGGTGGCAAGCATTGTCTTACCACAGCCCTGGTCTCCCTGAATTATAATATTTCCAAGTCTTGCAGACTCCTTTTTGATAAGGTGTGATGATACCCCGTTTATGACCTTGCAAAGCTGATCCTCCATACCCTTTACTGGCACAAAATATGAGAAAATAGCTTTCTGGTCGTCTGTCAGCTCATCAAAATGCTTTATCTCTGGTACTTCATCTGGTATATCCAAATCCTCTGGCAGTGGCATTTCAGGCATTCTCTGTGTGCGCTGCTTTACATTTGGAAGTCTCTTTGTGGCTCCCAGGTCAGCCTTACGCTCTTCTCTTGCAGCCTTTATCTCATCAAGGCTTGGAAGAACCATGGTTGCACCCTGATTGTTCTGTCCGATTTCTTCGGTCTCTGGCTTTGCATCTGTCTGGGACATTGTGTCTGTCTCTGGCACTGCTTCTGCATGTGCTGATGGCTCAAGCTCCTCTGCTATATCCTCTGGCAGACCTATCTCTGGAAGCATCTCTGCCTCTGGCAATGTTCCTGTCTGGGACATTATATCTGTCTGTACTGTTGGCTCAAGCTCCTCTGCCATGTCTTCTGGCAGACCTATCTCTGGAAGCACTTCTGACTCTGGCAATGTTCCTGTCTGGGACATTATATCTGTCTGTACTGTTGGCTCAAGCTCCTCTGCCATATCTTCTGGCAGACCTATCTCTGGTAGCACTTCTGACTCTGGTAAAGCCTTAGTCTGGTACATCACATCTGACTCTGGTAACACTTCGTTCTGTGGTACTGCCCCGGCTTCTGGCACAAGTCCCGGAGCCACAGTAACTGGTCTTGGTATACCATATGTCTCTGGCACTCCTGCCTCTGGAATCAACTCATCAAGCTTAAGCTCATCCCCAGCCTCCATATTATTTTCTGGTGCTGTAAGCTCCTCCATATCAGAAATCATATGCTCTGGAGCGCTTGATGCCTCCTCTGCTGGTAAATCCTCACCCTGCATATACTGCTCTGCCAGAAGCTCATGAGGTGATACTCCCGCATCAAGCTTTGGCATGGCACCGGTAAGTCTGTTCATAATATTATCAGCTTCCTGTAAGGCTCTTGCCTTTGCAGATTCAAGTCTCTTCTGCTCAGCCTCCTGCAAAGCTGTCTCTGCGGCACGCTTTGTCTTTTCCCACTCTTCAAGGACATCCTGTATGCTCATCTGACCGGTTATCTGTCTCTCAACCATGGCTTTATCATCCACCATAAAGCTCATCTGACCATCATAGTCCTCACCAATCATTTCCTGAAAATTTATCTTGAGCGAGCCGTCAATCTCTTCCTCTGTTTTGAGGTGCTCCCTGTCAAGCTCAGCCTCCTCGTCCTTTGGAAGCTGGAGATAAGGGATATCCTCTACCATTTTCTTGATATTATCCATTGTATCAGACACGGTTTCTTTCTCTGTCGCATCCATAATCTGCTGCATGCCTTTTACAATTTCTTCCTGTAAGTTGACAGTGTTAAATTTTTCATTTACGGCAACCTGTGGGATAACAACCGGATCATGTACAAATTCTCCGGCACGCTTCATCTCCTCCTCGCCGATTTCTGTCATTCCTTCTTTTTCCTGTCGGAATTTCCTGTATTTGCTCTCCTGAGTCTTGGTGAGAGGCTGATACAGCATCTTAAGCTCAAGCGCTCTCTCCACATATGGTCCATCACCAAACCAGAGTATCAGCTCATCACAGGCGTCAATACACTTGTCGCTCATGCCTGCCTTGTGGTAGAGATAAGCCAGCTCGTATGCCCATTCCTCTGTGTACTCCTGATCCTTGAACTCCTCCAATATAGGTATCAGCTCATCATAGGAAGCTCCCTGCGCCTTTTTTATATTATACCTGAGTACATATTTCATATTGTCATGGGGAGCGATTTTTACAAATTCCTCATAGTACTCGCTTGCGGCAGACAGGTCCTTCATCTTGATAGCCACCTCTGCCAGACGGTATATAATCATCCTGCCTATAGGTGAGCGGTCATATGCCATCAGAAGCACATCCCTGCTGTCCTGATAACGCTCTGCCTTGTCGTATACTTCTCCTGCCTTGACCAGCGCATTTACGTTTTTTATTTTATTCCAATTGATCGTGTCAGCCAGTTCTGCCGCAGCCTCATAATTCTCCTCTGCAAACAGACTTTTCATTTGATCTATCTTTAGATTGTATTCATATTTATCCAACTGTGCCACCTCAATATATAGTCTAAAATTAGTTACAATAATCTAGTTTTAGTGTAACATAGGCAAATATAGATGTCAAAAAACTTAGAAAAAAAGCACTGAAAAAATCAGTGCTTTTTGACTATTGCTTATCCTTGTATACAAGTTCATTACTCTTTTCATTCACAGCAACCATTTCTACATAATCCTTTGTAAGCTCAGGAAGCTTTTTCTTCCTAAGAGAATGGTTAACCACTCTGCGGATTATATAGTATATTACTGCAAATACCGGTACTCCGAGTAACATTCCTACGAAGCCAAAGCATCCGCCACCCACAAGG
>CAVFAM010000129.1:0-5618 GCA_963620375.1 Bacteroidaceae bacterium | reverse complement strand
ATATATAACTGCAAAAACCGGCACTCCGAGTAACATTCCGATAAATCCAAAGCAGCCTCCACCCACAAGGATTGCAAACATTACCCAGAATGATGACAAACCTGTTGATGAGCCAAGAATCTTTGGTCCTATAATGTTACCATCTACCTGCTGAAGAACGATAATAAAAATCAGCAGATACAGTGCATGCAATGGACTCTGCAAAACGACGATAATCAAGCTTGGAATCGCACCTATAAATGGTCCGAATACAGGAATCACATTTGTTACACCTACAATCACTGCTACCAGCACAGCAGATGGTATTCTCAGTATCAGACAGCCTATATATGCTATTATTCCAATTATTATGGAATCTATGATTTTTCCAGTGATAAATCCGCCAAAAATCTCACTTGCCTTCTGGCAGGTCTCAATGATTATGTTTCCTGTCTTAGGCTTAAAAATAGAATAAATTATTTTCTTGCTCTGTCCGGTAAGTGTTTCCTGAATCGCCATAACGTATACCATTACAATGATACCGATTATGAAATTAAGTACTCCCTTTACCACTGAAATCACACCTGATGTCAGCTCTGCTATATAGGTCTGCGCCTCTGGAAGCAGCTTGTTCTGCGCAAAATCCTCCACATAATCTGTCAGTGACTGGATAATCTCACTCGCTTTTGTTGCTATCTCGCTGTCCCCCAGAATACCATTCTGGATGGCATCTATCAGGGTCTTGACATCCGATGGCAGGCTGGTTAAGAGGCTTGTCACACTTGATATAAGTGATGGCACAATCGCAGCAATCAGTAAGCCTATAAATCCAAGAATAATAAATATACAGCCTGTTACTGCAAGTCCCCTCGACAGCTTCTCCGCTGTCTTCTGCTTTTTTATCTTTTGTGAGAAAAACGTATAGTTTTTTTCCTGTAAAAACAGCATAACAGGATTTAAGATATAGGCAAGCACCAGACCTATGATAATCGGCTGTAAGGCACTGATTATCTTATTCCAGCCATCTGCAAATCCCTGATACCTAAAAATCATGAAGAAAAACAGGATACACAGCACAAATGTCACAAAAACTGTTGTGCCTATTCTGACCATGTGCATCCATTCATCCCTGTTATTCTGCTTGTCCTTTTTCTCGTCGTCCATTCATGAGCCTCCTACTTACGGTTATAATTTATCAGACATCCTTTTAAGATGATTTCTCTTTCATCTGGTGTAAGCTCGCCCATCTTGAGTGTAAATGGATTTAATCTGCCATCCTTTACTACATATGCCTCAAATTCAGTCTTGCTGTCAGCGATTGCCTGACGTATTCCTGGGAGGAAAATGTAGTCGAGATTCTTAAATGGAAGCTCTCCCTCATCGATGATAAATGGTAACATTCCCCAGTTGATAAGGTTTGAACGGTATCTCTTGGTTGCATACTCGTTTGCTATATTTGCCCATCCGCCAAGTACCTTCTGGCATGATGCTGCCTGCTCACGGGCAGAGCCATCACCCGGCTTAACAGCAAATATTGTACTTCCGAATCCGATATTGTCATGACATACATCTGGGAACTGTGATTTTACAACTCCCATAATCTCCTTTAACTCTGGAACAGCCTCTCCTGCGCACTGGCCAGCTTCAATAGCATTCTGTGCCTTCTGGATTTCCTTGGCTCTTCCTACATACTCAGGATCCTTTCTTGAAAGAGCGAACTCTGCAAGCCCAAGTGGATTTGAGCGGTATGATGAGGTCTCTCCTGATGGGATAAGCTCATCTGTTGTTGTAACAGGATCATGAATCTCTGATACAACCTTTAATACCATATTTTCTGGAAGGGCACTCATTGCAGGCCAATCCTTGATGTTTGGTCCAAACTGAATCTCAACATCTGGGTCTGCCACACCATGACTGTCAAATACACGGTTCTCGTATATTGTTTTGTCAAAGAAATATTTTGGTTTTGTATATTCCACATCAATCTCTGTAGCTGATGTCAGATAGCCCTTGTTTGCTGCTGTTGCAGCGATTGAACGTGCATCCATAAGTGCAACTGAGCTAATCTGTCCGTTCTGCACCTTAGAACCCTCTCTGTTAGGGAAGTTTCTTGTTGAATGACGGATAGAGAATGCGTTGTTTGCAGGTGTATCTCCTGCTCCGAAGCATGGTCCGCAGAAGGCAGTCTTTACGATTGCTCCTGTTGCAAGAAGGTTAGCAACTGCTCCGTTCTTTACCAGCTCCATATATATAGGTGTAGATGCCGGATATACGCTGAGTGTAAACTCGTCTGCTCCAATTGATGTACCCTTTAAGATGTCCGCTGCGTCACAGATATTCTCAAATCCACCACCGGCACAGCCTGCGATAATACCCTGGTCTACATATAATTTTCCATTTCTTACCTTGCTCTTTAAATCAAGCTTGACCTTGCCATCAAAGCTTACCTCGGCTCTCTTCTCACAATCGTCAAGAATATCCATAAGATTTGCATTGAGCTCATCGATTGTGTAAGTATTGCTTGGATGGAATGGCATAGCTATCATTGGACGAATCTGGCTCAAATCAATCTCGATAAAGCTGTCATAGTAGGCAACCTC
Organism: Bacteroidaceae bacterium; assembly: GCA_963620375.1. Taxonomy (GTDB): domain Bacteria; phylum Bacillota; class Clostridia; order Lachnospirales; family Lachnospiraceae; genus Roseburia. Next base: position 3,039 of record CAVFAM010000129.1, on the reverse strand, counting down.
TCCAGGATTAAGCTCCTCATAGTCCTCTTCACGTCCATGAATCTCATAGAATTCCTTTACCTTATCATCTGTTCTCCAGATTGATGAGAGGCAGGTAGTCTCTGTAGTCATTACATCAACACCGATACGGAAATCTACGCTTAAGTTAGATACACCAGGTCCTACGAACTCCATTACTTTATTTTTTACAAATCCGTTGCCGAATACTTCTCCGATGATTGCAAGGGCAATATCCTGTGGTCCTACACCCTTTATAGGCTCTCCTGTCAGGTAGATACCTACAACCTCTGGTCTGTCAATGTCGTATGTCTGCTCAAGAAGCTGCTTTACAAGCTCTGGTCCACCCTCTCCTACAGCCATTGTTCCAAGGGCTCCATAACGGGTATGTGAATCAGAACCAAGTATCATCTTGCCACCGCCTGCAAGCATCTCTCTTGCAAACTGATGGATTACAGCCTGATGAGGTGGTACATAGATTCCACCGTATTTCTTGGCACATGTAAGTCCAAACATGTGGTCATCTTCGTTTATAGTTCCGCCTACAGCACAGAGACTGTTGTGGCAGTTTGTCAAAACATAAGGAATTGGGAATTTCTCAAGTCCAGAGGCTCTGGCTGTCTGGATAATTCCTACGAATGTAATATCATGTGAGGTCAGCTTGTCAAATTTAATCTGGAGCTTGTCCATATTTCCAGATGTATTGTGATCTCTTAAGATACCATACGCAATAGTGTTTTGCTTTGCTTCATCTACAGTTACTTCTTTTCCAGTTTTACTTTTTACTGCTTCCAATGCATCAGGTGCGTTGATTACTACGTCTTTTCCCTGAATCAGGAAAGCTCCCTCTTTATATAACTTCACTTTTTTTCCTCCATTTTAGTTTTTATTTTTGACGTGCTCATCCCAAGAAACATTTGTTTCTTGGGATGTACGGGCATTCGCCCTATCAAAGAAAATATTCATAAATGCTCCTGTGCAAGCACATCGCATTTATGTCTATTTTCTTTGGCACGTCTCATTGCTTACGCTCAGTATATCATTTTATATGATATGGTGGCAATAAATAAATCCCCATCTATCTCAATTTTGAATTCTCCACCCATCAGGTTTGTTAAATTCTTGGCAATCGACAGTCCCAAACCGCTTCCCTCAGTGGTTCTGCTGGCTTCTCCCCTGACAAATCGCTCTGTCAGGTCATTTGCTTCTGTTCCCTCCACATTAAGCTCTGTCTTTGATATGTTTTTGATGGTAAATACTGCCCTTTTATCCTTTTCCTCAAGCTCCACATAGACTCTGGTATTTTCAAGGGCGTATTTTGCTGCATTTACATACAGATTTTCGATTGTCCTGTACAGCTGTCTGCCGTCTGCCTTTACCATCATAGGTCTGTTTGGGATTTTTGTTATGATTGTAAGATTTCTGGACTCAAATCGCTCGTTGAACTCTCCACCAGTCTGATACAAAAGCTCCACCATGTTTATTGTCTGTATATCAAGCTTGATATTTCCTGTGCTTATCTTTGATGCCTCAACCAAATCCTCTGTGAGCTGCTTAAGTCTCTGGGATTTTTCATCAAGAATCCGTATGTAGTTCTCAGCATTCTCGTTATCAAGATTTTCCCTCTTTAATAGCTCCACATAATTCACTATGGATGTAAGGGGGGTCTTTATATCGTGGGATACGTTTGTAATCAGGTCTGCCTTCATTCTCTCTGTCTTGACCCTGTCCTCAACCGCATTGTAGAGACCATCCCTGATGTGGTTTACAGCCTCCGCCAGCTCCTTCTTGCTGCCGTGAAAAGCATCCACGTCAAGCCTTGTGTCCAGGACACCTGTCGCTATAAGCTCTATTGCATTTTGTATCTGCTTATTTTCTCTTGCATCCCTGGTTGTGATATGGAATTTGCTGTCCATTGACAGATTTTTTAAAAAATCATAGACCATGTATACAATGCTGTTAGTAACCAAGATATTGCCCTTGATTTTTCTGATTATACTGTGGTAAAAGGTCAGAAATGCAATATCAAAAATATATGCCACTGTACCTACCGTTATCATAAGACCAGCAAAGTCAAATTTAATCTGGCTCACCTTGCCTGCTATCATACATATGCACACGATTATAACTGTAAAAATCACAAGCAGGATATCTGAATATATCTTATCCACAAAATTATAATATATGGCTGGGTCATCAGAGGATTTCCTGCCCGCAATGTTGGTCAGATATGCGAGCACTACAAAGCTGCAGGTCAGGCCTATTATTGCCAGCACAGTATAATTTATACTCTGTGAATACAGTTTTTCCTTTATACAATAATCCGCTGCATATATACCTGTGACCATCATTATGACAAATAACTGATGTATTAGTATTGCAGCGGCTTTTTTGCCAATTGTGTATTCTTTCATCGGCTCTCCTCTATCTTATATCCAACTCCCCACACTACCTTTAAATATCTCGGGTCCTTTGGATTAATCTCGATTTTTTCCCTGATATGACGTATATGGACTGCCACTGTGTTGTCTGCGCCGATGGCTTCCTCATTCCATATGCTCTCATATATCTGGTTGATGGAATATACCTTGCCCTTATTTTTCATCAGAAGTAAAAGAATGTTGTATTCAATGCGTGTGAGCCTGACCTCCTCGCCGTCAACCATTACCTTTTTCAAATCATCATTTATCACCAGCCCGCCAGTCTCATAGATTGTGTCCTTGCTTTCCTCTACATTTGACAGGGTGGTATATCTCCTCAGCTGGGACTTGACACGGGCTACCAGCTCAAGGGGATTAAAAGGCTTTGTCACATAGTCGTCTGCTCCCACATTTAAGCCAAGTATCTTGTCTGCGTCCTCGGTTTTTGCAGACAGTATTATAATAGGTATGCTGCTTGCCTTTCTTATCTGAAGAGTCGCTCTGATTCCGTCAAGCTTTGGCATCATCACGTCGATGATAAGCAGGTCGATTTTCTTACTCTGCATGATGGCGAGGGCTTCCTCTCCGTCGTAGGCTTTCTCTACCTCATAGCCCTCCTGTA
>CAVFAM010000128.1:6887-7445 GCA_963620375.1 Bacteroidaceae bacterium | reverse complement strand
GGTTTTATCCGTTGCGGGGATTATGGAACCTCGGTGCAGTTCATATTTTGTTCTGCGAAACAACTGTATGCCATTCGATTATCGGAGGGTTTCGAGTGGGAAGTTTATTTTAGGTATGTATATAGATGTAATATGGGTTTCAAAACATATAGGGTTGGAAGCCCTCACAAATTTAGGAGGAGCTATATAGGGTACAAAATTACTGTATATATAGAGAGGTACAATAAAGTGTATAATAGAGGTGTAATGAAACTCTATTATTGAGGTGGAATAAGGAGATTTGGCGATGAGAGACAACGACTATAGTAAATACTCAGGAAAATATAACAGATACTCAGGGATAGAGCAGCAGACTGACAACAAATTCCTGAACCTCTACCATATAAATGCCTTGACAAAATCTAAGAAGCCTTTTGACTATTATATGGCATCCAGAAATCCTATTGAAAATATCAAGCCTGTTTCCCACAAAGACAGTCCCGAAGGGATGGCTGTTTTTGCTCTTGTGAAGAATGAAAGCCAGCCGGAAAGGGTGGTTTTGATAAGGCAGTATAGGTA
>CAVFAM010000128.1:0-6877 GCA_963620375.1 Bacteroidaceae bacterium | reverse complement strand
CAGGTATCCTCTGGATGCTTATTTGTATGAATTGCCGGCTGGGCTGATTGAGGAGGGGGAGTCTCCGGAGGAGGCTGCTATCAGGGAGATGAAGGAAGAGACTGGGCTGGTTTTAAATGTGACTCAGGAGTCTGATTTTGATATTCTGGCTAAAAATCCTTTTTATCTGGCTCAGGGGCTGACTGATGAGAGTGGTGTGATTATATGTGGAACTGCAGTTGGTGATGTCGCATACGACGGGCAGGAGGACAGCGAGGATATTAAAGTCTGCTTTGTCACAAAGGACGAGGCAAAGACTTTGCTTGAGACAGAGCATTTCAGCATGAGGGCAGGGCTTATGCTGTGGCATTGGATATCGAAATAGTACTTGCATTTTCATTTAGGACTCGTTATTATTTTTAATATATAATAACATTTTGATAAGGAGTTCTTATGAGTGGATTTTTTGGTGTAGCAGCAAAGGAAGACTGCGTATTTGACTTATTTTTTGGAGTAGATTATCACTCTCATCTTGGAACCAGACGAGGTGGAATGGTTGTATATGGTGACGAGGACGGATACAACAGGGCAATTCACAACATATCTAATGCGCCATTCAGAACCAAATTTGACAAGGACGTACAGGAAATGCACGGACGTATAGGAATAGGATGTATCTCAGACTATGAGCCACAGCCGCTTTTGTTCCGTTCACATCATGGTTCGTTTGCACTTACAACAGTTAGTAAAATCAATAATATTGATGAGCTTGTGAATGATTTATTTACAAATGGATTTTCACAGTTTGGAGAGATGAGCAGTGGCGAAATCAATGCGACAGAGCTTGTGGCTGCCCTTATCAATCAGAAGGAGAATTTAATAGAAGGAATACAGTATGCCCTCGACTCTGTTGACGGCTCATTGTCGCTTCTCCTTTTGACACCGGCAGGAATTTATTGTGCCAGAGACAAATACGGCAGGACACCAATCCAGATTGGAAAGAAGCATGACGCTTTCTGTGCAGCTTTTGAGAGCTTTTCTTATAAGAACCTTGGATATAAGGATTACAAGGAGCTGGGACCGGGAGAAATCTGCGTAATCACAGATTCTAACTGCGTGACACTGGTTAATCCAAACTCGGATATGAAGATTTGTACCTTCCTCTGGGTATATTATGGCTATCCATCAAGCTCCTACGAGGGAATCAGCGTGGAGAAGATGCGCTATAACTGTGGAGCTGCCATGGCAAAGAGGGATAATGTAAAGCCCGATATTGTAGCAGGAGTGCCAGACTCTGGAACTGCCCATGCAGTTGGATATTCAAACGAGTCGGGAGTTCCATTCTCAAGACCATTTATCAAATACACACCAACCTGGCCTAGATCCTTTATGCCAACCATGCAGTCACAGCGTAACCTCATTGCCAAGATGAAGCTTATAGCTGTAGAGGATTTAATCAAGGACAAGAGCCTGCTTCTTATAGATGATTCTATTGTCAGGGGCACACAGCTTCGTGAGACAACAGAATTTTTGTACGAGAGTGGGGCAAAGGAAGTACATATCAGACCAGCCTGCCCACCACTTTTATATGGCTGTAAGTACTTAAACTTTTCCCGTTCTAATTCAGAGATGGATTTGATTACAAGAAGGGTGATAGCACGGCTTGAAAACGGCAATGTGACAGATGAGGTGCTTAAGGAGTACGCAAATCCTGATTCACCAAAATATGAGCAGATGGTGGAGGAAATCAGGAAAGAGCTTCATTTTACAACACTCAGATTTAACCGTCTGGATGACATGCTTGACGCAGTTGGAATTGACCACTGCAAGCTCTGTACATATTGCTGGGATGGCAAGGAATAAATTTATAAATCATTTTATAAAATCCCCCGGGGAGATTTGAAAGAATCCCTCCGGGGGATTTTTTATGTCAAATTATGTAAGGAAAATTATCAGTTGCAGTTTTCCATATTGCTTATTTATATATAATGCAATTTGAAAATACCTCAAAAATTTTATATAAAAATATTGACAAAACATGCACCTTGTGTAAAATATGATTTAGTTAAGAAATTTTAACTAAAATAAATTAGATATTTGAGAGGGAAAATTATGTTTGAAGAAGTAAAAGCAATTATCGTAGACACATTAAACTGTGAGGAAGACAAGGTGACACTTGAAGCAAATATTTTTGACGACCTTGGTGCAGACTCACTGGATGCAATGGAGTTGAACCTTGCGCTTGAGGAAAAGCTCGGCAAGACAATAAGCGATGAGCAGATGGCTGAAATCAAAACAGTGGGAGACATCGTAAAGATTCTGGAGCAGGATAACTAAGCTGTAAGAGAGGGATGTTCTTATGGAGATGAATGAGATTTATGAGCTCATGAACAAATTTGACGCATCAGAAAGTTCATACATAAAGTTAAACAAGGATGATGTAAGCCTTGTCCTTAAAAAAGCAGATATGGCTGGCTGTAAAGTGAAATTAAAAAACAGGCAGAAAGAGGCAGTCACTGACAGGACTGATACAGACCACAGAGGGCAGGAAGCCAGTGCTGATACTGGGGCATTCGGCGCAGATGTACAGGATGTGGTCAAAGAGGATGATTACGTCAAGGCACCACTGGTTGGTGTATTCTACTCAGCCCCTTCACCTGAGGAGCCTGCATATGTATCTGTGGGAGATTATGTGAACAAGGGTGATGTGGTCTGCCTGATAGAAGCAATGAAAATGATGAATGAGGTTGCAGCTCATAAATCAGGAGTAATAAAGTCTGTATTAGTAGAAAATGAAGATATGGTGGAGTATGATACACCACTTTTCGTGATTCAGGAGTAGAAAGTGTTTCGGAGAATTTTAATCGCAAACAGAGGCGAAATAGCAGTAAGAATTATTCGTACCTGCATAGAAATGAATATTGATACGGTCGCTGTGTATTCTACAGCGGATAAGGACTCGCTTCACGTCAAGCTGGCAACCAGGGCTGTGTGCATAGGCCCGGCAAAAGCCAGTCAAAGCTATCTGAACATGAACAGCATATTGACGGCAGCACTTGATAACCACTGTGATGCAATCCATCCGGGATTTGGATTTTTGTCAGAAAACAGTGATTTTGCCAGGCTGTGTGAGGAAAACAATATCAAATTCATAGGTCCCAGGGCAGATGTGATTGATGCCATGGGAAATAAAGCGATGGCTAAGACCATGATGCGAAAAGGAAATGTGCCGGTTGTGCCAGGGTCAGATGGAGCTTTAAGAGATTATGAAGAAGCTAAAGAGATAGCAGACAAAATCGGCTATCCGGTGCTGCTTAAGGCATCAGCTGGCGGTGGTGGCAGAGGAATGAGGAGAGCCTATTCCAGAGACGAACTGAAAAAAGCCTATGATGAGGCAAAGGCAGAAGCCAGAGCCTGTTTTGGAAATGATGAGATGTATATAGAAAAGCTCATAGTAAATCCAAGACACATAGAGTTTCAGATTTTAGCTGATGAAATGGGCAATGTGGTACATCTTGGAGAGAGGGACTGTTCAATCCAGAGAAAAAATCAAAAGCTTATAGAGGAAAGCCCATGTATGCTCCTGTCAGATGAGCTGAGAGATAAAATGGGAGCCGCAGCAGTGAATGCAGCAAAGGCTTCGGGCTATACCAATGCAGGAACTGTGGAGTTTGTGCTGGATGGCGATAATAACTTTTATTTTATCGAGATGAACACGAGGATTCAGGTTGAGCACGGCGTCACAGAGATGGTCACTGGAATTGATTTAATCAAGGAACAGATAAGGATTGCCTTTCATGAACCCCTTGGCTTTGACCAGGAGGATATAAGGGTTAGTGGTCATGCCATGGAGTGCAGAATAAATGCAGAGGACCCGGCTAAGGGCTTTATGCCAAACTCAGGCAGGATTACATTTTTAAATCTGCCGGGAGGGCAGGGAGTGCGTGTCGATACCATGCTGTATAACGGCTATGAGACCAGCCCTTTTTATGATTCCATGATGGCAAAGATTATAGTTCATGCACCTACAAGGCTTGAGATGATAAGGAAAATGAGGCGGGCACTTATGGAGCTGTCAACAGAGGGCATTACCACCACCAGTGATTTTGAGTATCTGGTGCTTTTTCATCCTGATTTCGTCAAGGGCAGGTATAATGTGGGCTTTATAGAAGAGCATATGGATGAAATCCTGACATGGGATGCTTTTGGAGAAGGCAATGAATAAGGTAATAGAAAGACGAAGAGGAAAATTTGAACGCTTTGGAAGGCTGCGAAAAAGCACTGCCTGCATAAGCTGCAGCAAGTGTGGGCAGGAGTTTAGCAAGGAGCAGATAAAGGAAGCGCTTTATGTCTGCCCTGGCTGTGGGCACCATTATGCCATGCCGCCGGAGAAAAGAATAATGGCACTGATGGATGAAAATTCCTTTAAGGTATTTAATTTTGAATTTCCTGAAATCGACCCTCTGGACTTTGAGGGATATGTGGAAAAGAAAGAAGAGTTAAGGGAAAGGCTTCACACAAGGGAAGCTGTGTTCGGCGGAGTTGGGACAATTGATGGCAGAAAAGCCGTTGTGGTTGTGATGAACAGCAAGTTTATGATGGGCAGCATGGGAGTCGAGGTCGGAGAAACAGTGACCAGGGCAATAGAGCATGCCTACCGCTTTAAGCTGCCTCTTATTATCTTCTGTGCAAGTGGGGGAGCCAGAATGCAGGAGGGAATTGTATCTCTTATGCAGATGGCAAAGACCTCTGCAGCACTGGAGCGGTATAAGAAAAAGGGCGGTCTGTATATAGTCTGCTTTACCCATCCCACTACTGGCGGAGTGAGTGCAAGCTTTGCAGGGCTTGGGGATATTAATCTGGCAGAGCCTGATGCTCTGGTGGGCTTTGCAGGACCAAAGGTTATAGAGCAGACCATAGGCCAGAAGCTTCCAGAAGGTTTTCAGAGGGCGGAATATCTGGAAAAGCATGGTTTTGTGGATAAGGTTGTAAGCAGGGATAAGATGCGGGAAACCATAAGCCAGATACTTATGCTGCATGATATTCCAGGAATAAAAGGGTAGAAAAATGTATTCAGCAATGGAAAAGGTGATGCTGGCAAGAGACGCTGGCAGACCCAAAATAACAGATTATATCGATAATCTTTTTACAGATTTTTTTGAACAGAAGGGAGATATGCTTGGAAAAGAGGATGGCAGTATCTATGGAGGAATCGCTCTTTTCCACGGCAGGCCTGTAACTGTACTGGGACACAGAAAAGGAAAAAATCTTGAGGAGAATCTGGCCTGCAATTTTGGAATGCCGGGGCCTGAGGGCTATAGAAAAGCCTTGAGAATGATGGAGCAGGCAGAGAGATTTAACCGCCCTGTCATTACATTTATAGATACACCGGGAGCATATCCGGGAGTGGAAGCAGAGGAGTTTGGCCAGAGCCAGGCAATCGCAGATAATCTCGCCAGAATGAGCAGCCTGACGGTTCCTGTCATATCCATAGTTACTGGGGAGGGCAGCAGTGGAGGCGCACTGGCAATAGGTGTGGCAAACCGGGTATTCATGCTTGAAAATGCAATCTATTCAATACTGTCTCCGGAGGGCTTTGCCACAATACTCTGGAAAGACTCATCGAGAAAGGCAGAGGCGAGTGAGATAATGAAGCTTACAGCCCAGGACTTAAAAGAGCTTGGTGTGATTGATGGAATAATAGAAGAAGCAGACCTGTATACAAATCTGGATAAGCTTCTGATGGGGGAATTAAAGTCATTGGAAAATAAAAGCGGAACAGAACTGGAGCGCATGAGATATAAGAAATTCAGAAAGATTGACGAGAGATTTCTGACGCTTGGAGGAAATAGATAAATGAAGGGATTACACATTATTGCGACAGGTCATTACGCACCGGACAGGATAGTGACAAATGATGATTTGAGCAAAATTGTTGATACCACGGATGAATGGATTACTACAAGAACCGGGATGAAAAAAAGGCATTTTTGCAAAGAGAATGACAGTAATGTGACGCTTGCTGTAGCGGCGGCAACCCGGGCAATAGCAAAAACGGATATTGATGTAAACGAAATAGGAGCAGTGGTGGCTGCCACATTTTCGGGGGATTATCTGGTGCCATCTGCGGCATGTCTCCTGCAAAAAGAGCTGGAGCTGTCTGATGACATAATATGCTTTGACTTAAATGCTGCATGCTCAGGCTTTGTATTTGGACTTGAGACCATGAGGGGACTGCTCATGCAGAGTGAGAAAAAATACGGGCTTCTGGTTGGAAGCGAGTGCATATCAAGGCACTTAGATATGACTGACCGGAGTTCGTGCATACTATTTGGAGATGGAGCAGGTGCCGCCCTGGTGGAGCTTGATGACAGCAGGACATACACCAGCCTGTTTGGCTGCCATGGCGATTTGGATGTAATAAACTGCACCAATAAAGCAGGAGAGAGAAGCCTTATCCATATGGAGGGGCAGGCAACCTACAAGTTTGCGGTGACAACAGTGCCTAAGCTTATTGAAGGAGTGGTAAAAAAGGCAGGGCTTACATTGGAAGATATAGATGTGTTCATATGTCATCAGGCAAATGCAAGAATTGTGGATGCAGTTGCAAGACACTTAAAGCAGCCCAGAGAAAAGTTTTTTATGAATCTCCATGAATATGCCAATACTTCAGCGGCAAGCCTTGCAATAGCGCTAAGTGATGCCATTGATAAGGGCTTTTGCAAAAGAGGACAAAAGCTTCTCTTAGCTGGTTTTGGAGCAGGGAAAACATGGGGAGCAGTCGTGATAGATTTATAGGAGGCCGACATGAATTTACAGGAACTTTTACATATAAAATACCCGATTATACAGGGTGGAATGGCAAATATTGCAACAGGAGAGTTTGCAGCAGCAGTAT
>CAVFAM010000127.1:0-4269 GCA_963620375.1 Bacteroidaceae bacterium | reverse complement strand
CAGCTGGCTTAAATCATATGCCTGATATTCAGGACAATCATAATACAGAGCCATTCCCACAGGTATGTCATCATCATATATCATACATGCACAGCTTCTTTTGTCACGGTAAGCGTAAGCCCGTGCAAGCAGTCTCATCGGGTCTGATACATAGCTCTTTTGAGACTCTGCTACTGACAAATCTTCTCTCCAGTTTTCTTCTGTTATGGCTTCTAAATGTATCATGCCTCTTTTTCCTCACATATCTCCTGTGCAATCGCCTCAGCATGCTCAAGATACCAGCCATCCTCGTCCTCTTCAGCTTCCACAAACTCCACATACTCGTTTAGTAAAGCTAACTTGATGTCGAACCTGAACTGCTCATAAGATATCTTGTCCTTTAAGCCTGCATAAACCTCATTTAAAAACAATTCCTTCTGGGAATCATTCATATAAAAAGGAAATGTACAGCGGGTCTCTGTTGCATGGGCGATAAATCTGGCAATATCAAGGGAATAAGGCATCATGCCTCCAAAGCCCCAGTCAATCATTACAACCTTTTGCCCATCAAACATAGCATTAAACTCAAGAAAATCACCATTTGATAAGGTACATGGTGCTGTCAACTGGCGGTCTAAGAATATCTGGTAAGCCTTTCTCAAAACCGGCCTGTCTGCAAGGAACTGGGCACGGCGCAATACTCTCTGCCAGTATTTTATAAATCTGCCCTTTACCTCATCCTCAGTGGTACACTCAAGCTCTTCTGTCCAGAAGCACTCCTGTATGCTGCCTAAAGTCTTTGCGGCTGACAAAGCGATTTCGTCAGTCATATCTCTGAGGTCATCGCCCTCAATCATCTCTATACAAATCCAGTTGTCATCATCCTTTTTCAAAGAGCCATATAGATGTGGCACATTAAAATCACCCTTTGATAAGTATTTTGTATAGATGTCTGACTCGATTTTCTCTGTTTTCTTTAAGATTGCCTTTTTTGAAGCTGTGGTAATGATGTAGACATTGTACTCTCGCACCTCGTCCTCGTTTTCGCCCCACTGCTCACAGATTCGTGATATTTGCTTTATATCCTCTTTTAATATGCCTGCAGCAATCTGCTCTATCTCTTTGTTTTCAATTACTTTTTCAAAATTTCCTATTTCCATGTTCTCTCCTCAATTCTCTAACTTTATCTGCATTGTTTCATCATCTGCATAAACCAATCTGCAAACCGCATCGACCTATTCATACAAACTGCCTATAGTCAAGCCCTGCGTATGTGGCGATTTCCAAATCCGCCTTGCTCTCAGATGCAATCGCCCTGCCCGATATCACCTTCACTACGCCCTTTGCCTCAGCCCGCCTTGCAGCCTCGATTCCCGACTCCGAATCCTCAAATACAAAGCACTCACCCATTGGCACACCAAGCTTCTCCGCTGCCTTTAAGTACATATCTGGCGCAGGCTTGCCCTTACAGCTACCATCATTGTACACCAGCCTGCTAATGTCAAACCATCTTGAAAGGTTCATATTTTCAAAAAAGAATTTTACATTGTTCCAGCCTGAAGCTGTGGCGATGTTGATTTTCACGCCATTAAGCTTTAGCTCATCAAGAAAGTCTATAAGTCCTGGAGCCAGCTTGAAATCCCTGCTTTTCAGGCACAGCTCCCTGTATATCAGCTCCTTTTCCTCCTCTAAGGCTTCTACCTCACTTCTCGTGAATGGCTTCTGTAAAAAGTATTCCATTGTAAAGTCCGCATTTCTGCCATGTATGTATTTTCTGAACTCATCATCTGTGACAGCACGGTCTATTTTCTGACTTATGAAGCGTCTCCATGCTTGCTCCTGAAAGGCTTCATCAAAAAACATTGTGCCGTTGAAGTCGAATATTATTGCCATGTGATTTTCCCCAATGCGTTTGTTGTGACAGGACTATTTTATACCATATTAAAAAGAAAAACCAGCGTTTCGTACACACTGGTTTTTCCTAATTATTTATTACAAGCGCAAGTCCCGATACCATAAGCATTATAATCACAAGCTTTTTGACTATTTTTTCATCCAGCACCTTCGCACTGCCCATTCCAAGCCCCAGACCTATTAACATGCAGGGCACGAGCATAACCGCCTGCTTCACAGCTTGAAGTGTTATAATTCCCCACGCAGCATACATGATTATCCTAAATGTGTTCTCTACCAGAAACACCACGCAAATATTTGCTTTAAAGGAACTGCTGTCATCTGTTACTCTACTTACATATGCGCCAAGCAGGGCTCCCACGCCATACAAACCACAAAGTATTCCGGAAAGTACTCCGATGATACCCAGCACAATTTTTGACTGCTTGATTTTTCTGGTATGTCTTTCTCTTAAAAGCATCTCAAGTCCAATCAGGACGATAGCTAGTCCAAATATCTTTTTTACCAGACCAGTGTCTGCATTTTTGAGAAAAAGCACGCCCGGTATGCTTCCTGCAATTACCAATAGCGCCAATGGCAGGCAGACACTCCACCTGATAGATTTTCTTTCCTTCCATGCCAGAATAATATTTGTCGGATAGCCCAATAGCAGCTCGACCGGTGAAATATTCACATTATTATTTCCAAAGCTCAATATTGTTGTAAAAACCAGAGTGTTTGCAAAGCCGCATAATCCCTTTACAAAAAATGCACACAGCCCTGCTATAATCCACCAAATCATATTATTTATGCTCCCCGTCTAAACTTCATATACTCAATACAGAAAACCTGCCACTGGCAGCTTCTCTTGCATACTTAGGCATTTATATAAGCGCAAGTCCCATGCCTCTGCGCTATAACCATAATCTCCTGTATATGCTTAACATTTTTGCTTCCCACAATCACATGCTCCATGCCATCCAGTGCAAAGCCCAGCATTTCCTCAACTGAGTACTTTTCCAAACCCTCTCCCATTGCAAAAGGCATGCTTGCGACTGTCTCAAAGCCTAATTCGTGACAAGCCTCAATCATTGTCATCTGCTCGCCATTAACCGTCTGAGTTTTATCTATATTAGCACTTGCGCATAGCAAATTGTACTCAAATAAAATGTATTTTAGGTGATTCTCACCCACTGACACTTTTTCTGACAAATGCTTCAATTTTTCCAGCTCAATATGCCACTTTGCCTCCTGTGGCTCCTCTGTCATAAATTCAAATGCTATTCCATAAAAGCGGATTTTACCCTCGCTGACTTTGCCTTCATACCAGCGAAACAAAGCCTCGATTCGAGTATAAAACTCTTCCTCTGAAATACCAAGTCTTGATATTTCAGGGATATGGATATAATGCAAATCCAGTGTTTCTATTCCAAGATTTTGTAGGGATTTATTTAAGGCTATCTCATAAAATTTGGGATTAAGAGTCTGGAACAAGCCCTCATACTCTGTAAAATCATCTATGGTAATGCCCCTTGGCTCAAGGATTTCCGACAGGCATTTCTGCGGATTCAGCCCTTCTTCTACATCGCCAAACAATAGACCAGCTTTTGATGTGATAAATATGTCTTCTCGCTTAATCTCCCCTGCCTCTATCATCTGGTTTATGGCGGTTCCCTCGTCCTTTTCAGACCTCATGCCCCTGTAATTTATGGCTCCATCGATTGTGTTTATTCCATTTCTTATGGCATATTTTACCGCTTGGATGTATTTTTCGGAATCTGTGTCAGAGAAGTCTCCCAGATGTGTGCCGAGGGCGATTCGCCCCATATTGTGTTTTGAATAGCCTTTTATCATTTTCTGTCCTCGTTTCTTGGTGTTACATATGCGCATGAGACTCATATATCTTGTGCTTTTGTACATGATACATTATGGGGCAGCTTTTAATGTAAGTGTAGTCTTGTATTTAATTTTTCTAATATATATAATGAAAATTGAGGGTGGACCAATATAGATATTGCTTGCAGACTTTTTTCGCTAATTTCTGGTAAGCATCGTAATCTATCATTGTTCAGTGTCCTTCCCCAACCTGCTCAAAATAAAATCTTCTGCGCTATGAGCGCTTTCGTATGATTTAATGTGTCTCATATGCCTGCTATCTCTTCACTCCAAGCACTTTATTGTATTATCCCCATAAACTTGAATTTATCAATTTGAAGCCTGTTCCAAACACCTTGCTACCGTATCTTTCATGCCATTTGATGTTATAGTTGCACCTGATATAGCATCTACTTCATAAGTTTGTCTTTTTATCATTTCTGCTGGAAGCTCAGCAATCGCCTTGCCTCCAATATCTGGGGTTTCTTTATTATCCCCTATCTGAATATCCGAAATTTTTCC
>CAVFAM010000126.1:0-9759 GCA_963620375.1 Bacteroidaceae bacterium | reverse complement strand
TTCTATATCGGGTGCCGAATCAGAAAAGACAACCTCCTCATAGAATTTTTCCTTTTCCGCTTCAAACTGAGCCTCGTCCTCTTTGTAGGTCGATAATTCATCAACCTGGCTCTGCAAAGAATCTATTGTCTCGCTGTCTGTTGCAAGTGAAGCGTTCGCCTCATCTAACTGCAATTCCAGCTCCTTTATCCTGTTTACCGCATCATCAATCGAATCAAACTGGTGCTCTGTGTCTACGTTCACATCACTCTCCACATCCGGAAGTATTTTATTGACATACTTGACATCCTTCAAATATGGATATAATACTGTAGAGCCGAAGCCGCCCACGTCTGTTTTAATAAGAAGAGCAATTATTCCAAGCCATATCACTATAACAAGCAGAGTAACAACAAAAAGGACAAATTTATTGCCAGATGACTCATTTTCATCCTCCAGCTCTTCCTTGTCTGCCTTTGCCTTTTTCTTTGCCTCTTTGGCTTCCTTTTTAGCCCTCTTCTTTTCTTCCTTTAATTTTTTCTTGTCTACCTTTTCTAATTCCTCATTGTCAGCCATGCTGCATCTCCTTTATTTCGCATTGTATGTAAAACTAACGAGCTGGTCAATTTCCTTTGACTCCTCAGCCTTAAGCTCTTCCTTGAAATTCTCAAACGCCCGCTCCTTTAGCTTCTCATGAGTTTTTCTCTCCATCATAACCCGGTTCAGTTCTTTTCTCGCCGCTTCCAGAGCTTTTTCCGCCTTA
This sequence comes from Bacteroidaceae bacterium, assembly GCA_963620375.1. Lineage (GTDB taxonomy): Bacteria > Bacillota > Clostridia > Lachnospirales > Lachnospiraceae > Roseburia. Next base: position 9,017 of record CAVFAM010000126.1, on the reverse strand, counting down.
TGAACCTCCATCATCTGCCTTCTGACTATGGTTTTCATCGTGTTTACGTCATTTCTGGCATTCGTGACAGCCTTAACGTCTATGGTGCCGGTCATAAGCTCCTTTAAACGTTTATCGTAGTCAAGCCTTCTGAGCATGAGCTTTTGCAGCTTCTCCTGTTCCTCAAGATACCTGCTGTTTGCCACACCATAGGCATTTTTTGCCTGGGTCTCAAGCTTTATCTTTATATCTAATATATTTTGCATCTTATATATAAACTTTGCCATATCCGTTTATCCTCTAATCTGCAAACACCTGTTGCAAAAGCTCAAGCTCCTGGTCAAAGTCAAACTTTTCATCTGTATTCTGACACAGAAACTCATTTATCTTTCTGATTTTACCGACAGCATAATCAATGTCTGGATTTGAGCCTGATTTGTAAGCTCCAATATTTATCAAATCCTCCGCCTCATTATATGTAGCCAGAACACTCTTCAGTTTTCCAGCAAGTGCCTTATGCTCTTTTGAGGCTATTGCACTCATTACACGGGATATGCTCTGCAATACATCTATGGCAGGATAATGGTTTTTGTGTCCCAGCTTTCTATCCAGCATTATATGCCCATCCAGAATACTTCTGGCTGTATCAGTGATAGGCTCGTTAAAGTCATCACCATCCACAAGTACTGTATACAGGCCTGTTATAGAGCCTTTATCATTAGTACCTGCACGCTCCAAAAGCTTAGGCATCTCAGAATACACACTCGGTGGATATCCTCTTGTAACAGGAGGCTCACCTGACGCCAGTCCAATCTCTCTCTGTGCCATGGAGAAACGGGTAAGTGAATCCATCATAAGAAGCACATCCTTGCCCTGGTCTCTGAAGTACTCAGCTATGGCTGTGGCTGTCATGGCGGCTGTCTTTCTGATTAAGGCTGGTTTGTCAGAGGTTGCCACCACAACGACTGACCTCGCCATACCCTCTGGTCCTAAATCCCTCTCTATGAACTCCCTGACCTCACGGCCTCGCTCACCTATAAGGGCTATGACATTTATGTCCGCCTTGGTGTTTCTGGCAAACATACCCATAAGTGTACTTTTACCTACACCTGAACCAGCAAAGATTCCTATTCTCTGTCCCTTTCCTACTGTTATAAGGCCATCAACCGCCTTAACTCCAAGAGGTAAAACCTCATGGATGATGATTCTCTCCATAGGGTCCGGCGGCATAGCTTCAACAGAATAAGCCGTCTGGGTCTTAACCTCATCTCCATCTGTCACTCTGCCGATACCGTCTAAAGTATGGCCTAAAAGCTCATCTCCCACAGAAATAGATAATGGATGCCCCGTATTTTCAACAACGCATCCAACTCCAACACCCTCTACGCTGTCAAATGGCATCAGAATTAAATTTGAGTCACGGAAGCCTACGACCTCTGCCATCACAAATTCGGTTCTCTCTGCATTGAGATATATCATGCACATGTCATTTAACCTTGCTTCAGGTCCAACAGATTCAATTGTAAGTCCAACAACCTTTACAATTTTTCCAAAGCATTTATAAAATTGTTCGTCTAACAGTCCCAAATACTTTTCTGCCTTCTTTAGCAATTTCTATCTCCACCTTAGTTAATTGCAAAGTGATCGAATAGCCTTTTCAAGGTTAGCCAGTTCCATATCAATTCCGCAATCAAAAATTCCAAAATTAGTCTCTATCTGACAATCTGTATCATTCATCTTATTGTCATTTACAACTTCAATATCAATATCTTCTCCGACCCTTTTCTTAAGCTCGCCCAGATTTTCTTTCATAAAGCTGTAATTTTCTTCAGAAACCCTTATCTTAAAGTTCTTCTCAATCTCAATATTTGAAACAGTATTTTTGACCAGAGCAAGTAATATCTGTCTCTTGTCGTCATACTGTATGCCAAATACCTTGTTATAAACCTTTATAACCGCATCCACAATATCTGCTTCAAGCTCTTCTGTATATCTGGCATATTCCTCTTCAAGCTCCTGCTTTTTATTGGCTATCTCATTTTCAAGCTCCTGCTTTCTGCGGATAAGCTCGTTTTCCTTTTCTTTCACGCCATCATTATAGCCCTCAAGACGCTTCTCTTCAAAAAGCTCATCTGCATGGTTCTTGGCATCTTCAAGAATAGCCTCTGCACTTGCATTTGCCTCTGCAATTATCCTGTCAGCCTCGGCTTTGGCTTCATCAAGCATTTCGCCCGCTTTTGCCTCGTCCTCCTGCTTGCCGGTTTCTTCTACTATATCAGCCAGCAGACCATCAACAAATCCATCATCTTCCTTCTGGTTCTGCTCACTTAGCTCTTTAAGCCTGAGTTCAACCTGCCTGTTTGAATTTATTATTCTGGCTTTGCTGCTCTGCTCTACAACGTAGTACTGTCTCACCAAATTAGACAACTATATCGTCACCTCCGCCTCGAGAAATAACGATTTCAGCAGAATCCTCAAGCTTACGAATAATAGCAACAAGCTTCTGCTGCGCTTCCTCTACATCCTTCATTCGTACAGGACCCATGAAATCCATGTCCTCTTTTATCATAGCTGCCAGACGCTTTGAAAGGTTTCTGAAAATAACATTCTGTACTTCCTCTGTTGAGCTCTTAAGTGCAAGCTCAAGGTCTGCATTATCAACATCACGCAGCACTCGCTGGATAGCTCTGTCGTCCAGCAAGAGAATATCCTCGAATACGAACATCTTCTTACGGATTTCATCAGCAAGCTCTGGCTCTTCGATTTCAAGAGATTCCATAATATGCTTCTCTGTAGTTCTGTCTACACTGTTCAAAATACTTACGATAGCATCTATACCACCGACAATTGTGTAATCCTGGTTTACCAGTGATGCAAGCTTCCGCTCAAGCACACGCTCTACCTCTTTTATAACATCTGGTGATGTTCTGTCCATCTGTGCAATTCTTCTGGCAACATCCGCCTGCTTCTCAGCTGGCAGTGCTCCTAATACCATAGACGCCTGTGCTGCCGGAAGATAAGAAAGAATCATGGCAATAGTCTGTGGATGCTCATCCTGTATGAAGTTGAGAAGCTGACTAGGCTCTGTCTTTCTGACAAACTCAAACGGACGAACCTGAAGTGATGCTGTCAGCTTGGCAATTACGCCCTGGGCTTTTTCGTTTCCAAGAGCCTTTTCAAGCAATTCCTTGGCATATCCGATACCGCCCTCTGCAATATACTGCTGAGCCAGACATACCTGATAAAACTCATTTAAAATATCTTCCTTGTCCTGTGGAGATACGCTTCTTGTATTGGCAATCTCCAGAGTAAGCTCCTCAATCTCCTCTTCCTTAAGGTGCTGGAATATTGTAGAAGCCTTTTCAGGTCCTAATGTAATTAAAAGTATTGCAGCCTTCTGCACTCCACTATAATCGTTAGCCATAATTACTCCCAATCCTCATTCAGCCAGTTACGCAGCAAAAGCGCAACCGCATCCGGATTTTCATCAACAAATTTTTCGATGAGAATTCTGGTCTCAGACTTCTCAGCATATCCAATATCATCAAGAGCGTCCTCATCTGATGTAGCATCAAGCAGGGACTCTACTGACAGCTCAACCTCAGGCTCAACCTCCTTGGCAGTCCTTGTGCTTCTAAATACAACAAAGGCAAGAAGAGCAAAGATAAGAACTGCTAATGCTATCTGGAAAATATCACTGTATGAGATATTCATACCACTCTTATCTACGAATTCAGCCTGCTCATAGACAAGGAAGGTAATATTATTGGTATCAAAGCCTGTAGCTGTCGCAACCATGGAAATGAAATCCTGGTCTACAGTTGTGACCTTTACAGGGTCAGCATTGTCAATCTTGAACTGCTCCCATGTAGTGTTATCCAAATCACCATTTGCTTCCATGGTAGCCTGGTCATATACAACATATCTTGTAGCCACTACAGAAACTGAGGAATTGGCATAATCAATATTTCCTCCATTGTTTTTGGTGGTTGTAATCTTCTCATCATTGAGGTAATTGTAATCATTATCTGTAATACTTGACTCAGAATAAGCGTTATCCTGTGTGGTATATGTATTACCATCATTTGCGTCTGTACCTGGCACAGCCGCATCCCCATTTGTGGCATTTGACTCATAGAGTGATTCTGACTCTGTAATGCTGTGGTCAAGTCCATCCGGGTATGAGTAATTCTTCTCTGCTGTCTCAGACGATGTAAAGTCAACATTCAGGTTCATGCCCACCTGGATATTTGAGAATACATTTGAATCCTCAAGTGTCTGGATAATCTCATCCTTCACCTGATTTTCAAGCTTGTCCTTGTAGCTCAGCTGTGAGCTTGCAAGTCCTGCAGATGTCTCTGTATCAGTTCCTGAGTATAATATATTTCCCTTGGTATCAATGATTGTAACACCTGATGTGGTATCATTTCCAAGCTGGGTTGAAACAAGTCTTGCAATTGCATAAGCCTGATCCTCTGAAATTGAATCCTTCAAATCAAGTGTAATTGCAGCGCTTCCCTCTTCATCTTTGGAAAGGATTGTTCCATCATCATTTGGTAAATCAATATCAACCGATGCATTTTTTACAAAATCAAGCTGCTTGAGGTGGTCTGCAAACTTGCCCTCCAGATATACCTGATATTTTTTCTGCTTGTCTGCCTCTGTTGTAGAGAAGCTTCCATCTGTGACATTGCTTATATCGTAGCTCTGAGCTGGAATATTTCCCTGTGCAAGCGCCATTTCTGCATTTACTTCATCAGACGAGTTGACCATATATACCAGACTGTTATCAAGCTGATATGATATTCCCGCATCATCAAGTATGGTCTTGACCTCTGATGCCTGGGAAGCATCCTCGCAGGCTATAAGCTGTACCATAGTAGGTCTTGATGCAACATAGGCAAGAATAATCAGCGCTACAACTACAACAGCTGTAATGCTGATGATAAGTGCCCTCTGCTTTGTATTAAATTTTTTCCACCATTCCAAGACCTTATCAATTATCTTTTGAATTTGCTCTGGCATTTAACCGTACCCCTTTTATATCTGCATTTGCATAATCTCTTTGTATGCTTCAATTACCTTGTCCCTGACAGCAACTGTGTACTGTATTGCAGTCAGTGCCTTTGACTGTGCAATAGCCAAATCATGTGAATTTTCTGCCTCTCCGAGCGCAAAACGGATTGACTCCTGCTCAGCAAAATTCTGCAAATCATTAGTTTCGTCAATTGAGCTCATCATAGCTGATAAGACATCACTGAACGCATCTGCTTTATTATTTTTGACCAATGAGGAATCCGAAATCAAATTGTTCAGATTGTTCATTGATATTCCATCAATAGAAATTGCCATCTGTATATCCCTCTATCCTATGTATTATTGACCGATTGAAAGTCCCTTTTCAGCCATTGACTTGATAGCTGAAAAAGCTGTTGAGTTTGCCTCAAAGGCTCTTGTTGCATCAATTAAGTTAGTCATCTCTGTGACTGTGTTGACATTTGGGTATGATACATAACCGTCTGCATCTGCATCCGGGTTGGATGGATCATATTCCTTTACAAACTCAGTATCATAGTCCTCTGTAACTAATGATACCTTGACTCCGTTTCCAACGGCTGCATTTTTAGATGCTGAGTATATCTGGCTGAAAGGTGTGACATCCCTCTCAGCAAAAGTAACCACTTTTCTCCTGTATGGTCCACCCTCTGCTGTGGATGTAGTAGTAATGTTTGCAATATTTTCAGATATGATATCCATTCTGAATCTCTGGGCAGTCATACCTGACGCAGCAATATTAAATGCCTGAAAAAGTCCCATTTTTTATCCTCCTGTATTACTTGCCTAAGGCAGCTCTCATCCTTGAAAACTCTGAATTTATGCTTGTCGCAAGAGCATCATATCTAATCTGTTCAGAAGCAAGCTCCACGTTTTCTGTGTCTATATCTACATTATTTCCATCAAGTCTGTAGGAATAATTAGCTGAGTCAGTATAAATCTGGGCATTCAAATCACTGATATCCAGTTCATTAATCTTTTTATCCAGTGATTTATGCTTGCAGTTTCCAAGCTCTTCCCTTAAGACGCTCTGGAAATCAATATCCTGTCTCTTATATCCAACTGTAGATACATTTGCAATATTATTGTTGATTACTGATTCTCTTGTCCAGCTGGCATCCGCAGCCTTTGTAAGCACATCAACATAATTAAATGCTGTTGAATTTATCATCATATCCCTCCATATTCTTCACCTAATAATCCTATAATATTTTATTATAATTTATATCTTAAAAAACACAAGACTTTTTACCACTTTTTACATGATGTTGTGTTTTTTTACATCAGTAATACTATATAATGCCATTGCTTCTGACAGCGAATCGCAGGTATATCAAGGCATACAAAAAGGACTTAGCTGTGTAAGTCCTTTTTCCCATACAATCCCTTGCTGTATTAAATTATCTGCTTTTCTTTATTTTGTCAAGCTCATCAAAGACTACATCATTGACAACCTTGATATATGTGCCCTTCATTCCTGATGAACGGGACTCGATAACGCCTGCACTCTCAAACTTTCTAAGGGCATTGACAATCACTGACCTTGTGATTCCAACACTGTCTGCAATCCTGCTTGCAACAAGTATTCCCTCGTTTCCATCAAGCTCATCAAATATATGGATAATGGCTTCAAGCTCTGAGAATGACAGGGTGCTTATAGCAGATTTTACAATCTGAATCTTTCTGTTCTCCTCAGCATTCTCCTCGTTTACAGAGCGCATCATCTCAAGACCTACGACTGTAGTGCCATACTCTGTCAGTATGATATCATCTATATCGTACTCCTTCTCGCTTCTGTACTCAAACAGGGTACCAAGCCTCTCACCTGCAATATCAATAGGTGTAATAATTGCCTTGTATTTTCTCGAATCCTCACCAAAGCCAAGGGTCTCAAGATTTACATTCTCCTTTGTAGATAAAATTCCAAGCAGTCTCTCATTAAGCTCTGCATCAATAAAGCCGCCGACCTCATCTACGATAAGCTCATGTAATTCATCCACACCCTTGCAGATGCTTGAACCAAGTACTTTTCCTTTTCTGCTGATAACGAGGATGTCTGAATCAAGTATACCTGTCAGCACCTCACAAATATCATTGAAAACAACCTTGGACGAGCTGTTATTGTGAAGTAATTTATTAATTTTACGGGTTTTGTCTAACAGCTGAACGCTCATTCGCCTGTTACCTCCTGATTATTTCATTGTTTTTCTGTAACAACAATTATTCTAGCATGTTTTTTCAGACAATTCAATCGTTATCTTGTTTTTGCGCAGCAACAGTTACATAGCCGCACTGCTCGTTAGCACATGCAATCTTATTACCCTTTACAACCATATAGCTGTTACACCTTGGGCATTTCTCTGCAACAGGGCGTCCCCAGCTCATGAAATCACATTCCGGATTGTCTATACAGCCATAATATTTACGGCCTTTGCGGGTCTTCTTAAGTACTATATCCTTGCCACACTTAGGACAGGCAACACCAATCTTTTCAAAGTACGGCTTTGTGTTGCGGCAGTCCGGGAAGCCCGGGCAGGCCAGGAACTTGCCGTGTGGTCCATATTTTATAACCATGTTTCTGCCACAGACCTCACAGATTTCATCTGTGACCTCATCCTCAATCGTAACCTTTTCCAGCTCTTTCTCAGCCTTCTCAACTGCCATCTGAAGGTCTGGATAGAAATTCCTGATTACAGTCTTCCAGTTGACGGTACCCTCTGCCACTCCATCCAGAAGGGTCTCCATGTTTGCCGTAAAGCGTTCATCCACAATTGTAGGGAAGGACTCCTTCATGATATTGTTTACAACCTCGCCGATTTCTGTGACGTATAGGTTTTTATTTTCCTTTGTGATATATCTTCTTGCAATTATGGTTGTAATTGTTGGAGAATAGGTACTTGGTCTGCCTATTCCAAGCTCCTCCAGTGTCCTTACCAGGGAAGCCTCTGTGTAATGGGCTGGTGGCTGTGTAAAGTGCTGCTTTGGCTCAAACTCCACAAGCGACAGCTTTGTATTCTCATCTATGGACTTAAATGCAGCCTGCTTCTCTGCCTTTTCATCATCCGCCTCTGTGTATGCAAGCTCAAATCCATCAAATGCCACCTTTGAGGTTGACACATGGAACTTGTATTCTCCCACACCGATATTGACCGTGGTGGTCTCATATACAGCATTTGACATCCTGCTTGCCGCAAAACGCTTCCAGATAAGCTGATACAGTCTGAACTGGTCTCTTGAGAGGGATTCCTTGATGTCAGACGGTGTACGGTTAATATCTGATGGTCTTATGGCTTCGTGGGCATCCTGTATCTTCTGGTTGCCTTTTTTAGCCCCCTGTCCCTCAGACAGGTATTTATCTCCGTAGTTTTCATGTATAAACGTTCTTGCAGCAGCATCAGCCTCATCTGAGATTCGGATAGAATCTGTACGCAGGTAAGTGATAAGACCTACTGTTCCCTGTCCCTTTATATCAACTCCCTCATAGAGCTGCTGGGCAATACGCATTGTCTTTGAGATAGGGAAATTCAAAGCCTTTGACGCCTCCTGCTGTAATGTAGAGGTTGTAAATGGAAGTGGAGCCTTTTTGTTTCTCTCACTCTTCTTGATGTCAAGAATCTTAACCTCCTCATCCTTCATCTCTGCAAGGATTCTGTCTACCTCTTCCTTAGATGCTATGGCAATCTTATCCTTGCCCTTTGCATATAGCTTGGCAAGAACAGGCTTTTTCTCCCCCTCTGCATTTATGAGGGCATCCACGCTCCAGTATTCCTCTGGAATAAAGGCATTGATTTCATCCTCCCTGTCGCATACGATTCTGAGTGCAACAGACTGGACTCTTCCGGCACTAAGCCCTCTTTTTACCTTAGCCCAGAGCAGGGGGCTTATTCTGTAACCCACGATTCTGTCTAAGGCTCTTCTTGCCTGCTGGGCATCAACTAAATCCATGTCGATTTCTCTCGGATTCTTAAGTGACTCTTTTACCG
>CAVFAM010000125.1:0-6056 GCA_963620375.1 Bacteroidaceae bacterium | reverse complement strand
ACCTAATACAGCAAGGTACTCCTCGTTATCAGCAAATGCCTCTTCTAATTTCTCTGTAATCGCCTTGATATTTGCTTCTCTCTTCTGCTTCTCATCTGTGAATACAGCTTCCTCCATCTGTTCTGGAGTCACGATAGCCTTGATATCCTCAAACATCTGGGCTGGAATAGCACAGCTTGTATACTCAAATTTTTCTTTTCCAATCTCTGCACGAATCTTTTCCATGAATTCGATAACAGTCTGGTTTACATCATGACACTTGTAAATAGCCTCAATCATCTTAGCCTCAGGAACAACATTTGCTCCAGCCTCAATCATGATAACCTTTTCCTTTGTAGAAGCAACTGTAAGCTGAAGGTCTCCATTATCCCACTGCTCCTGGCTTGGGTTGACAATAAGCTCTCCGTTTACAAGTCCCATCTGTGTCATGGCACATGGTCCGTCAAATGGAATATCAGAAATATGAACAGCTAATGCTGTACCAATCATTGCAACGATTTCAGGGCGGCACTCTGGGTCTACTGACATAACAAGGTTGTTGAGTGTTACATCATTACGCATATCCTTTGGGAAAAGAGGTCTCATAGGACGGTCAATTACACGGTCTGTAAGGATAGCATTCTCTGAAGCCTTTCCCTCTCTCTTGTTGAAGCCTCCTGGGATTTTACCAACAGAATACATCTTCTCCTCAAACTCAACACTGAGTGGGAAGAAATCTACTCCATCCCTTGGCTTATCTGAAGCTGTTGCTGTAGATAATACTGTTGTGTCGCCGTATTTGATTAAAACAGCGCCATTTGCCTGTGCAGCTACTCTTCCGATATCAACAGTAAGAGTCTTGCCAGCAAGTTCCATTGAATAACTTTTGTACATATCAATTCTCCTTAAAATATATATTAACAGAACTCCGAAACTACTGAACAATACATGACCCCATATACTCTTCAGTGGTCTCGGTATAGATTCTGTCATTTTCTTGTATACAATCTGCTTGTATAAACAAAGATAGAGCGGAATATAAATACTCCGCTCTAAGTAAACAATTACTTTCTGAGTCCTAAACGCTCGATAAGTGAACGATATCTCTCGATATCTGTCTCTTTGAGGTATGAAAGTAAACCACGTCTCTGACCAATCATCTTTAACATACCACGTCTTGAATGATGATCCTTTGGATTCTCTTTTAAGTGCTCAGTTAACTCAGCGATTCTTGCTGAAAGAATTGCTACCTGAACCTCTGGAGATCCTGTGTCTCCTGGTGTTCTACCATACTCTGCGATAATTGCCTGTTTCTTTTCCTTTGCGATCATTATTAGATCCTCCTTATAATATTATATTACGCCCAAAATTACTTGATACTCAGCAAAAGGTCGGAGTGTCCATCTACCGAGTATGGGCAAAACCATACCTATGAAGTATAGCATAGGTAATCATAATTGTAAAGCCATAAAAATGCCAATTAGTTAAAATATCTGACTACGCATATAGGGCTTCTATAGAAAGCATTTGAGATTTTGATACCATCTCTCTTGTTGCTGGCGTGTACAATCTGTCCATTTCCAATATAAATAGCTACATGGTTTATGCTCTTGCCGCTTCCGTAGAAGAATAAATCCCCCGGCTGTGCCTCTGACGCATTAATCTTGGTGCCATATGCTGGCTGCGCTCTTGAAGAATGTGGTAAGTATATACCATACTGTGCCATAATCTGCATTGTAAATCCGGAACAGTCAACACCCTTTGTAAGGCTTGTACCACCCCAGACATATCTGTTGCCCACATACTGTAAAGCGTTCTGCACAAGAGCTACTCTCACGTCTGACACGCCATCACCATATTTGACCTCAGTGATTGTCTTTGCAGTAGGAAGCTTCTTTGATACAGTTACATAATCTGCTGATACATAACCATACTCATCATCAACCTCTACCTGAATCCAGCCACTGCCATCATCCTCCTGGGATACGACCAGATCCTCTCCGTCTCCCACAAGGGATAAAATACTTGAATCTGTAGAAGCCTCTGAACGCACATTAAGTGTTGTTGTACCAGCCTCTACTGTGGCAACTGTCTTAATCTCCTCCTCAGCAATAGCTAAGGCTTCGTCACCAGTTACGATATATTCTGACTTGACATATCCTGTCACCTTGCCAGACTCAATCTGGGTCCATTCACCCTCTACGCCTAAAACCTCACAGGCGTTGTGGTTTGTCATCTTACCCACTATGCTTCCCTCTGTGGAAGCACTGTCTCTGATATTTAAGTTACCCTCACCGATAACTGACATTGCAATATTTTCATATCCGCACTGCGCAGCTGCATTTAACTGTGAAGTATCACCTGCGCCATCATCAGCAGCATCACCAACTACTGCAGGAGCTGTAGAAGTCACTGACACTAAAAGGTCTGATGTCACCCCAGCCGAAATTGTAGCTGTATTTAATGTAGAATTATTTAACTCAGCTGCCAGACCGGCAACAATTGTATTATTATCATTATCATTTTTGTCTGAACCATTTGAAATACCAGTTATTACACTAATCGCTAATGCAAATACCAATATAGCTGACACTTGTATTTTGCTCTTATTTGAAAAATTCATATTTCCTCCATTCAACTGCTAAACAAGTTTCCTGAAAAAGTATAGCAACAATTTATTACAATGTCAACACAACTATGTAACATTTCTGTAATAATTAATTGTTTTATTAATATCTGCGCTCATCTGGTACTTTCAATCATCTATAGAATCAAATTTTTTCTCAGGACGTATAAACTCTACAAACATAACAGTTACTATCTCGTCATAGACATTCTGCGAAAAATCAATGATGTAGGTCTCCACCCCTACGGGATTGTCTCCTGCTATGGTCGGCTTCCTGCCCACGTTTGTAACGCCAAAATATTCCTTATCCTTTACCACAATTTTAGTTGCATAGACCCCAAAAGGAGGCAGCAGCTTTTCTGCCGGCAAAACCAGATTGACAGTAGGAATACCGATTGTCCTGCCTATTCTTCTGCCGTGAACCACCTTCCCCTTGACAAAATAGGGATAGCCCAGCAGATGATTTGCCTTTTTTATATTTCCGTTTGCAATCTCTTCTCTTATATATGTACTGCTTATGTCCCTGTTGTCCTCCTGAAGCTTGTCAAGCACAACCAGTTCATATGACAGCTCATCAGAAAGCTCCTGCAGCAGTCTGTAATCACCAGCCCTCTTGTGACCAAAATGAAAGTCTTTTCCGACCACAATACATTTGACATTGAGATTTTTCACTATCCATTCCACAAAAGTCCTTGGCTCCATGCACATGACATCCTTTGTAAAAGGACATTCTATCAGGTAATCAACCCCTGCCTCTTCAAAAATATAGCGTTTTTCCTCGTTGGTAGTCAGAACCTTTGCTTCCACACCAGCCACCTCACTTCTTGGCGGTATATCAAAGGTAAACACTATACTCTTAAGAGACTCTGTTGTTGTCTTTTCTTTTAATATTTCGATAAGCGTTTCATGCCCCCGATGCAGCCCATCAAATTTTCCCATTGTTATGACAGAGGGCTCATCCACATGAAAATCAAGCATTTTACTAATATATTTCATAAATTCAAGTCCTAAAATTTATTCATAAAAGATTTTAACTGGTTTAAAATCTCTGCTTTCCTCAATATAGTTATATATTCCGACAAAGCTGCCCTTGTAATCATACAGTCTGTAGGCTGTCATATTGTCAAAATCAGTTCCAGCCTCCGCAGCTTCCTTTATAAATGCAACAGGCAGGCGGTTTCCGTTAAGCACATACTTCTGCGCCTCCTCTACAGCACTGACGGCAGGCAGATTATCAAACACAGAATCAACTGATATCACAAAATCCTGTCCCCTGCCAAGCATTTCTTCAATCTCAGACAATCTGTAGGCATCCTTAAGCGCAAAGCCCGCCACCCTTGTCCTGAGAAGCGATTTCATGCAGCCGTAACAGCCCAGTTTTTCTCCTATATCATTACAAAGAGTCCTGATATAGGTACCCTTGGAGCAATGCACCGTTATGGTCACATCCGGCAGGGATATGTCCTCTATATCAATACTGAATATGTTGATTTCTCTGGCTTTCCGCTCCACTGTGATTCCCTGTCTTGCCAGGTCGCAGAGCTTCTGACCATTTACCTTTAAGGCTGAATACATAGGCGGCACCTGCATCTGTCTGCCCACAAAGGAATTGATAACCTCTGCCACCTCATCCTCTGTGACATTTACAGGGGCACTGTTTATGACCTCCCCGCTTATGTCCTGGGTATCAGTAGCCTGTCCCAAAAGCAGGACTGCCCTGTACTCCTTGTCCTTGTCTGTCAACAGGTCACAGACCTTTGTCGCTTTTCCAAGACAAACAGGAAGAACCCCCTCCGCATCGGGATCAAGGGTTCCTGTATGTCCAATCTTTTTCTGATGAAATATGCCTCTCATTTTGGCAACTACATCAAAGCTTGTATATCCTTTTTCTTTGTATACATTTACTATTCCGTTTATCATTAGATTTTCTCCCTGATAACGCTAAGAATTCTATCCATTGCTGTATCAATTGGACCATCAATTGTAAATCCGGCTGCCTTCACATGACCGCCACCGCCAAACTGTGCTGCAATTTCTGCAACATTGTAATCTCCGTTGACTCTGAGACTGCCCTTAAAGGTCTTATCCTCGTTTTCATAGAGGAAAAGGGCTATCTTGACATCCTTTGTCACCCTGAGCTGGTTCACAATTCCATCTAAATGCTTGGGTAAAACAGAAAACTTTTCCATCTCCTCCTGGGTAATTACACTGGCAATAACAGCCCCATCCAGATAAAGCTGGGCATTTAACAATGCCTGTCCTAAAATTTTATTCTGGCCAAAGGTCTTGGTATAGAAGGTCTCATCTACAATCTTAGGATAGTCTATGCCGGTCTCCATGAGGATGCCTGCAATTTCCATTGTCTTTGCAGATGTGCAGGAATACTGGAATACGCCTGTATCATGCACCATGCCAGTATAGAGGCACTCTGCTATGTCCTTTTTAAGCTTCGCCCTGTCTATCACCTCAAACACAAGCTCACAGGTTGAGCTTGCATCTGGGAATATATAGTTTACGTCTGCAAATGACGCATTGCTTACATGATGGTCTATGCACAGTGTAGATTTGGCATTTTCAAAGTATTTAGCAGCATTTCCAAGCCTGCCCAAATCTCCACAGTCCAGTGCTATAAACAAATCAAAGGTATCATCATCTGCATAATCACTTCTGATTTCGTCAGCCCGCTTCATAAATTTAAAGATATTAGGAATCGGCTCTAAGTACAGCCTCACGTCCTTGTCCGGATAGTTGTCTTTGATATAATTGTACACAGCAAGTGTAGAACCGGCACAGTCTCCGTCCGGTCTTACATGTCCTGCTATTCCTATCAGTTTTTTATCTTTAATTATTTCATCAAGCTTCATGGCAAATCCTCTACTCTTCGTCGTCTTTTAAATCCTTAGTAACCTCGTCAATTTTTCTGGACATCTCAACACCATACTCTATTGACTGGTCAATAATAAATGTTATCTGAGGTGTATTTCGCAAATTGATGTTTTTTGCCAGGGTTCTTCTGATATAGCCCTCTGCTGATTTTAAGCCAACCAGTGTATCATCCTGGGATTTCTTATCACCCAGAACACTGATATATGCCTTTGCAGTCTTGAGGTCTGGTGCGACCTCAACTGCAACAACACTTGTCATAGGGTTGATTCTTGGATCCTTGATTTCACCCCTGATAATATTTGACAATTCACGCATAACCTCTTCGTTAATACGGATATTTTTAATACTGTTTTTTCTCATTTAAGCCTACCTCTATTCCTTTATCTAGGAACCTCAACCATCTTGTAAGCTTCAACAATATCAAGTTCCTGAATATCATTAAAGCCTTCAAATACAAGACCACATTCATAGCCTGACTTAACTTCCTTCACATCATCCTTGAATCTCTTGAGCGAACCAAGATCACCTTCCCAAATCTGGTTACCCTCACGGGAAATACGAACCT
>CAVFAM010000124.1:0-6599 GCA_963620375.1 Bacteroidaceae bacterium | reverse complement strand
ACAGATAAGCAAAAGACAGGTAACAAAAATGTGGCTAATAATAGATATTGGCAAAGTATATAGCTTACACGGAGAAATCACATGAACGGAACCAAGACCCCTAAGACAGATAACGAAAAATTTATAGACCTGGTAAACCGCCTGCCAGAGTTTACCCACAATTATTTTTATTATGGTGCGTCCAACAAAGCTATTCTGACAAGGCTTTCCTATGCAAGGGATATATTGTATTTTTTTGAATATGCGGTGAATAACTATGAGTATTTCCCAGAGAAAAATGTAAAGGAGCTGACTGTAGATGACATCCGGCAGATAACACCATTGGATATAGACAGGTTCCTGTCATGGATGGATGACCAGAAGCTGTCTGAGAAAACAAGGGCAAGGCGCAAGACCTCCGTGTCTGTCTTGTACAACTATCTGATAAATACAGAGCAAAAGCTTGAGTTTAACCCTGTTTCTGGTGCCCAAAAGGTCGAGGTATCACAGAGTGAATTTGTCATTTATCTGAACCGCTCTGAGCAGGAACAATTGTTAAATTGTATACAATCTGGAATCGGGCTTACGCCAAGACAGCTCATGTACCATGAAAAGTATAAAAAGCGTGATTTGGCAATAGTTTTTCTGTTTTTAGATACCGGGCTTAGAATATCGGAGCTTCATTCACTTAATGTCAGGGATGTGGTGATTTTTGAGGACAGTATGCGCCCTGAAAATAACGAGTGCTATGTCGTGACGCTTAGAAAGGGACATAAGAAGGCAAAGACGCCATCCAAGGTATTTTTTTCTGACGAGGCAAGGGAATATATCAGGGATTATCTGCAATCAAGAGAGCTTGCGGGGGAAAAATTTACGGATAATACTCCCCTCTTCACTACTATTGATGGGGACAGACTATCTATTCGTGAAATCCAGCAGATGCTCAAAAAATATGTAAAGGCATCCATAGGGCGAAGTGACATAAGCGTGCATAAGCTCAGATCAAGCTTTGCCATGGAATTTTATAAAGCCCAGCATAATATCCTCGTGTTACAGCAGCGAATGGGACATAAATCCATGACCGCCACCAATATATACGCAAGGGCTAGTGAGAAAGAGGATGAGGTTAGGAACTCAAGGAATTGGAGATAGAAATATAATCAAATATTTTTTCCCTGATATTGTACTGTGATTACAAAAACTTTTTTGCGTTTGCTGTCAATTTTGAATATTGCTATGTAATTATCAATTACTAACTGTTTATATCCTTTTTCAGCATATCGTCCTTGTAGACGATCTTGGTGTGATTCTGGATAATACTCTAATTTTCTTATTGCTGCCCATATCCTATCGGTCTGGGATTTGGCATTTTCTGGAGAGAGCTTTTCGTGGGATATATAGGCATAAATGTCATCTAAATCATGAAAAGCTCTGGGATATAACAGTACCTCATATTTATCCATAATATTTTTTATTCAGCCTTTCCATTGCATTGTCTAAAGATAGAGGCTCAGCACCATTTTCAATTTCAGTTTCTGCATCGAAAATAGCCTCGTCAATTTTATTAATCTGCGCAAAGCGCTCGTAATACTCGGAACTCATTACAACCAAATCACTATAACCATTTTTGGTGATAAAAATAGGCTCCTGCTTTCTGTGAGCTAATTCAGAAATTTCACTTGTATTCCTTAAATCCCTAATAGGCATAATTGTTGGCATGATTGCACCTCTCTTTCTTGTGCTATAATTGTAGCATAATTATGACGCAGAGTAAATCGCAAATATTATTTGACACGATTTTATTATTCTAGCATAATGTATGTGCTGTTATTAGCGGATTACTATATTTAAGCTGTATTAGGAAAGAAAAAATATGCACATAGATTCAAACATAAGAAAATTACTGGAAAATGAAATAAAAATACACACAGCAGAGATACGCTTCCTCTACCAGAAGCTTGACCGCCAGTTTGGCTTAAATGCCGCAAAGGTTCCGATTAATTTTGGCTTCGATGAGGACAGGCTTGGAGCATACACCCCCGGTATTGGGAATGACGAGGAAGAATTTTACTTTTCCCTGCTTTTTATAGGATATTCTGTTGCAAAACCACTGTCAAAGGCAGACAGGATGGATTTGTACAAGCACGAATACGCTCACTATATGCAGTACAACATGGATATTCCAGACAAATATAACTGGCAGCCGGGAATACATGGCAGTGCCTGGAAATACTGCTGTTCTCTGGTGGGAGCGGCTCCGACTCCTTACTATAAGGCTGGGGAAGGGCTGATGAAGCATGACTATGACAAGGTGATTAAGAAAAGAAATATTGCTGATAAGACTATTCCGATTATTGACCAGTACCAGCGGGAACAGGATTACAGGAAAAAGAGAGACAGCGCCGTCAAATTCAATATTGATGATGAAATCTCCCATCCTAAATTTGGAAAAGGCATAATTGAGCAGATTGAGCAATTGGAAGGCTCAGTCAGGCTTCACATACGTTTTGGAGATGAGCTTAAGAAAATTGACCAGAAATGGCTATTAAAATCTAAATAAGCTGGGACTAAAATAAATTTTAAAATCACATTTCTTCAAGCTCACGCAAGGCATTGTAATAATTTTCAAGCCATGCAGCCTGTGCCTTGGCTTTCTCTGAGTCACTGTCCTCTTCTTCTATCTCCTCTGGCCACTCATCGCCTTCTTCCAGTTCCTGCATAATGAGCCATTCATCGGAAACTTCAAACTGCAGGGTCTCGCCCATATCACTTTCGAGAGTGATTAAATCCATGAGTGGCTCTCCAGGCATACGTTCTTCACAGCCGAAATCGGCTTCATCTATACGAAATATTGTCCACATATCTTTCTCCTCTACTTTGGGTTTGTTGTATCTAACTTCTTTTATTTTAGTATATAGATTATTGTCTGCGAGACATTTTCTTAAGGTATTCATTCTTAAGCTGGTTTTCTTCCTTGAGCCGGTTTATCTCATCATTTAAGTATTGTATGTATTCACGGGTAAGTTTCACACCACAGCGTACTGCTACATCCTCGTGTTTTTCCATCTCATCAAGCCATTGATTCAGGGATTTCTGGCGTATGTCATTGTAGGTGTTATCTTCTTGTAAGAACATGTTGTTTTCCTCCATATTGACTATATTATACTACGATACAAGTGGTATGTAAAAATAAACCGTCCCCAAAAAGCCGGAAGTTAAATCCTAACATTGGGGACGGTTTTATAGTAGGGTTAAAGCTTTCCTCCGTATACTGGGAAACCGCTGTTTGCTCCGTAACTCTCAATCTTTTTGAAATTCTTAAGTGTCTGCATATCTTCTGCACTAATCTCAAAGTCTACATCAGAGTTTGTCTTCATATGCTCTGGGTTAGCTGTCTTTGGAAGAGAGATAGCCCCAAGCTGTAAGGTGTATCGGATGCAAAGCTGTGGGACAGATACATTGTACTTGTCTGCGATTGCCTTAATCTCAGGCTGGTTTAAAATCTCACCATGGGCAATCGGTGAATATGCTTCAACTGCAATATTGCTCTTCTGGCAAAAGTCGATAAGCTCGATTGGAGTGTTGCTGATATGGCAGAGCATTTGGTTAACCATTGGCTTTACCTTTGCTGTTTCCATAATGTTCTCAAGGTCTTCAATCTGGAAGTTTGATACACCGATAGCCTTGAGCTTGCCCTCATTGTAGGCTTCTTCCAGGGCTTTCCATGCCTGCCTGTTACCCTCTTTGTAGCGGTTGTCACTCTGGTTTACCTCTACCCAAGGCTGTGGAGAGTGGATAATCATCATGTCGAGATAATCGAGCTCCATCTTCTTTAAGGTCTCATCGATTCCTGCCTTGGCTTCCTCATAAGTCTTGTGCTCGGCAGCAACCTTTGATACGACAAATAATTCCTCTCTTGGTACGCCGCAGGTTCTTATGCCTTCACCTACCCCACGCTCATTGCCATAGGCCTGAGCTGTGTCGATGTGTCTGTAGCCAAGCTTTACAGCGGCTTTTACTGCGTCAGCGGCCTTGTCATCATCGATAAACCATGTTCCAAGTCCTAACTGTGGTATTTTTACTCCGTTATTTAATGTGATTGTATTCTTGTACATTTTGTTTCCTTTCTGATACTTATAACTTAATGATTGTATTTTAAACCTGACTTTGCAGTAACTAATCAATTTGGATTATATATATCATGTGTATTTATGATATTTGGCATGTGCTGGTATTTACTTTTTTTCATCAAGAAGCACTACGCCCTGGGCTGGATTTTGCTTGATTGCACCGACAATAGGATGTGGTACATACATTTCCTCCAGATAGGCAATATCTTCGCTTGTTAAATTTATGTCAAATGCTCCTACTGCGTCATCAAAATAAGCAGCCTTTGTTGCGCCTATAATTGGTGAGGCAACACCCTTTGCCCACTGCCATGCAATAGCAATCTGAGACATCTTGCAGTGATATTTCTCCGAAAGCTCGTGTACACGGGCTACAATCTGCATATCCTGCTCTTCCATCCTGTCGTATTTACCCATGGCAACACGGTCTGTCCTGCTTCTCAAGGAATCAGTTTTCCATGTGGCACGGGCCAGATGACCGGCAGCCAGCGGACTGTATGGCATGAGGGAGACATTCATCTGCTTACAGATAGGGATTAACTCACGCTCATCCTCACGGTAGAGCAGATTGTAGTGGTTCTCCATAGTGCTGAAGGCTGTGAGACCATGCTCCTTTGCCACAAGCTGCATATTGTAGAACTGGTAGCCATACATGGCGGAGGCACCGATGGCTCTGACTTTTCCAGTTTTGACAAGGGCATCAAGGGCTTCCATGGTCTCCTCGATTGGGGTGTCAAAATCAAACCTGTGAATGATATACAAATCAAGATAGTCTGTGCCAAGTCTCGCCAGTGTACCATCTATTTCACGGTTAATAGCCTCCTTTGAGAGGCGGCCATCATTGAAATAGACCTTAGAAGCGATTACGACCTTGTCCCTTGCAATATTGTTTTTGATTGCCTGACCCAGATACTCCTCGCTGGTGCCAGCGGAATAGCAGTTGGCTGTGTCAAAAAAATTGATGCCTAAATCAAGGGCGTGCTTTATAACCTTTTCACTTTCAGACTGGTCAAGCGTCCAGTCATGCATGGTTCCAGCCTTGCCAAAGCTCATACAGCCAACACAGAGCTTTGAAACTTCAATATCAGTATTGCCAAGTTTTGTGTATTGCATATGTTCTCCCTTCCTGCCTCGCAGATGATGAAATTGGTTTATACTAAAATTTTAAATTTGTATTACACCATATTCTTTGTGATATTTATTTCAATTTGCTATATTCTTCGTCAGATACAGGCTCGCACCACTCGTTTGAGGTCTCCTCACCCGGTACCTCAACTGCAAGATGTGAGAACCAGCTATCTGGAGCAGCACCATGCCAGTGCTTTACCTCCGCAGGGATATTAATGCAATCGCCTGGCTTCATCTCAACGGCTTCCTTGCCCTCTTCCTGATAGTAGCCACGTCCAGCAACACATACCAGAATTTGTCCGCCACCGTTTTTTGCATGGTGGATATGCCAGTTATTGCGGCATCCCGGCTCAAATGTTACGTTGAAAATGCCAACCTGGCTTGTAGAAACAGGTGCTAAGAAGCTCTTTCCAGAAAAATACTGGGCGAATCCATCATTTGGGGCACCGATTGGGAATACCATTTCTTTTGCATGGGCTCTCATAGCCTCATCCTCATATGGCAGGTCTCCCTCGTTTACATTCCAGACCTCTTTTGCCAGATTAAATACTGCCCAGCCCTTTGGCCAGCCTGCGTAAAATGCAACATGTGTGATAATAGCTGCGATTTCCTTCTGGCTTACGCCGTGATTTTTGGCGTTCTCCAAATGAAATTTCAGAGAAGAGTCTGTGATTCCCTGAGCCATAAGGGCTACGACAGTAATTATACTTCTAGTCTTTACATCTATATCTTCATTATTCCAGTTCTCTCCAAAAAGGACGTCGTCATTGAAATGTGCGAACTCTGGAGCAAATTCTCCCAGAGCATTTCTTCCTGCTGTCTGTGTGATTTTTGCCATTTTGTATTCCTCTTTTCTATTATGGTGTTATTTTATATTACAATGCATTCAGAGAACTGCCAGTGGCAGGTTCGGTTGGTGCTATAAATTAGCCAAAGCTGCTTATGAAAATCAGCTTGTGGCAGTTTGGTCTGCAGGAAATTAATTACAAGGATTTAACCCAATCAGCAATTTCCTGTTTACTCATGCGGTTAAGCAGCTTTCCTTCAATGATTTCTGCACCTGGGGCAGAGGGCTGAAGCTCGCTGACTGTATTGCCGAATCCACTTCCGCCTGATGTGGCAAAGAGGATGATTTTCTTACCTGAAAAATCATATTTTTCCAAAAATGTATTGATGATGGTTGGTGCAACATACCACCAGATTGGAAAAGCGAGGAGGATTTCGTCGTATGCAGATACGTCCAAATCGTCACCACCAAGCTCTGGGCGGATGGTCTTATCGTTCATTTCTATGGTGCTTCTGGCTTTCTTGTCCATCCAGTTTAAATCTGCCTTTGTATATGGTACTTTAGGTGTAATCTCATAT
>CAVFAM010000123.1:0-4089 GCA_963620375.1 Bacteroidaceae bacterium | reverse complement strand
GTGTATGCAAAGAGGTTTAAGACCTTGACTTCCCTGCCTGATTTTACGGCCTTCTCGATTTTCTGTGAGAACCAGTCCCAGTTAGTAGCCTGCTCCGGGAAAAGTCCGGTGTGCTTAAAACTGAAAGGCTTTAAGTGGAAGGTGAGCTCCTTGTCTATTGGGAGGGTGTAGTTTATTGTCCATTCCTGTGGCAAATCAAAAAATTCCCATTCTCCGCCACCCTTGGCACTGCGGTGGTAGTGTCCGTTTAATTTTTTCCAGTTCTTATTCTGCTTAGGTGTGCTCCAGATTACCTGTGGATCTGGGCGGAGGAGAATATATTTCTTCCAGCGCTCAAGCTTTTCTCCGTCGGAGCAGTCTATTACTTCGTAGTCTTTCCATCTATCTGCTAACCACATATTGTTTCCTCGTCTTTCATTTGCGATTGTTTGTTACTTTGGCAACTGGTCAGTAGGTTTACAGTTGCCTTTCTTCTATATAATATATCTGCTGTGAGGGGTTTTTTCAACATTAAATTGGGAGTTTGCCTAATGTGGTGGCAAACTTCCCGCATTGAGCTGGTGGAGTGTCGGATAACATGCAGTTATTCCGCAGAAAAAATATGAAGTCAGCCGCAGGAGGAAATCGAGGATAGGATGGTGGTGCTTTGGGGGATTCTGGCGTTGCGGAGTTTGTTGGAAACCTGCGGCAGTTCATATTTTGTTCTGCAAAACAACTGTATGCCATCCGACAGTGTGGGCTTTGAGCGGGAAGTTTGAATTTACGGTTGACAAACTTGTGAGAGGGTGTTATTTTGTATATAGATAAACTATATAGATAATCTATACAAAAGAGTTATATAAATAGTCTATATAAGGGGGAAGATATGTCTGCCAGTAAAAATTTTGTGTACTGTGTATAGGGAGAGATTTTATAACAGAAGCATGAGAAAGGAGACTTAAAATGAAAAAGAAAGAAACAAAGCAGCTGGGGCAGACCGATATGCTCATTCTGTCAATCCTTGAGAAAAGAGATATGTATGGCTATGAGCTGGTAGAAGCACTCAAGGAGAAGTCTGGTGGAGAGATTGAGCTTAAGGCGGGGACGCTGTATCCGCTGTTTCATTCCCTGGAGGAGAAGGGATATGTGTCCTGTTACAATTCGGAGTTTTCACTTGGCAAACAGAGGAAGTATTATAGTCTGACTGATACGGGGAGGGAATATCTTGAGGAGAGAAAGGAACAATGGAGCCAGAGCGTCGATATCATCAACAGAGTTATCTTTGGTTGAAAGTTTTATTAAGACTGTGCAGGAGCAGATAGAGTGGAAGAGGGCGAGAGAGCCTGCGACTCTTGAAATCAGGGAGTATATGCTGGATAGGGTTGAGCAACTTATGACGGAATCTGGAATTTTTGAAATTGTAGATGAAGCAAAGCCAGCAGAAATTGTAGCGACAGTAGATGAGGCAAAGATGTCAGAAACTGCAAGCGTGACAGATGAAGCAGATATGCAAGAAAACGCAAATATGGCAGGCAAAGCAAATATGCCAGAAAGTGCAAGTATAGCAGGCAGAGTAAATATGCCAGAAAATACAAGTATGGCAGATAAAGTAAAAGCGTCACTGCCAGAAATAGACATGATGACAGGTACAAGGCAAGAACAAAAGTTTCAAACAATAACAGAAAGGGTGGTTGAAGAGATGGGTAATCCGATAGAAATAGGCAAGTCATTAAACGAGCTGCATCATCCTCGTTTTGATGCAAAGCTTTTTATGAGCATGCTTGGCATGATGATACTTGGTGTGATTTTTAATATCTGCTGTGGCACAAGTCGGTCGGTGGCAAATACTGTATTTATTAACGCCATGGGTATAGGCGTGGTTATGGTATCTTATTTCTTTGACTACACCATAGTGATTAGAAAAATATCTGCCTTTGTGGCAGGTGGAATGTTTTTACTTGCTATTACTTTTTGGCTTGATACCAGAACCGGAGTCGGTGCCAAAGCCTATGCCTATTCTTTGTTTGCAGGAATCTTGTGCATGGCACTTGTGACTCTTAAGGTGCGGGTGGATAAAACGATTATGGCTTATGCCGACAGTTTGACTTTGAGTATAGTGGTCTTGTATGCCATGATGGTATTACAGAGTATTCCAGGAATCATACTGGTGACAGGGGCTATAATAATCAACACATTATTTTTTGGCAGAAAAGTCATGACCAATAAGCTGGAATCAGTTTTGATGTTTGTGCCTGTTCTTGCATTTGCCACAGGCTTTTGGCTCTTTGACGGAAAAACCCTTGTGCAGAGAGTATTTAATATAGAAGGAATAGCTTATGTGAGAGGCGTAATTTCTGCCAGCAGCTTTATTGGAATAAGCCAGACAGCAGGACTTGGACTGGAAAAAACAGATTATCAGCTTGATTATTTTATCGCAGGCTACGGACTTGTGGCAGCGGTGTTTCTACTTATTATATACATTATTATAATGTGCAACCTGCAGCGGCTTATGAAAAAGCAGAGTCTGGATGTAAACAGAGGAGTTCTTTCCTATATAATATTGGTCTTTGGAGTACAGATTGCAGGAGCCTATATCAATGCCTTTGGGCTGGCGTATGTGGGTGGCATGGATTTGCCGTTTGTGAGCAATGGAATATGCTTTGCCTTCTGCGACTATCTCCTGTTTGGTCTTGTCATGTCAATGAGGCGGCACGAGGATATAGTGGTTGATTTGCTGAGGAGATAGCAGCATGGGAAAAATTTACTTGCATCTGTAGGAAAAAGGTGCTAATATAAAAGTCGGTTGCGGTGCCATAACTCGCAACCGAAGAGTATTGTAAAAATGTACGAAAGAAGACAGAAACGGACTAGAACTTTGTGCAAAATTTTTTGGAATAAAGTATTGCCTTTCTGTGTATCGTCATGTATAATATCTCTTGCTGTGGCATGATAGCTATGAAGTTTGAAGTTACTGCCTGCGAGGCAGAGAATTCGGCGGAGCGAATGTCAAGTTAGGAAACTGACGACAAGTCACTGTACAAACAACAGAGTCTACAAAAGGTAGAAACAACGTGTGTAAGTTCAAGGACACACACGGAGATGTGTACAGTCACCGCTTGTCGTACTGAAATTAAAGTGCGAAAAGGAGGCGACTTTTTTTATGGCAAGTCAAGTAATGAGAATCACTCTCAAGGCGTATGATCACGAATTAGTAGATTCAAGCGCAAAGAAAATCATCGAGACTGTAAAGAAGAATGGATCACAGGTGAGCGGACCAGTGCCACTTCCAACTAAGAAGGAAGTAGTTACTATCTTAAGAGCTACTCACAAGTACAAAGATTCAAGAGAACAGTTCGAGCAGAGAACTCATAAGAGACTCATCGATATCATTACACCAACACAGAAGACAGTTGATGCTTTATCACGTCTTGAAATGCCAGCTGGTGTTTACATTGATATCAAAATGAAAGAGAAATAAATCTTTCATAATTAATTAAGTATATCCCCGAATGGTTTATATATATAAACTGCTCTAGGATGAACGGTTCCGCTACTTGTTCCAACTAATTCTTCGCGGGTTGGGTTAACAGGCAAGAGGCGTTCCGCTGTAGAAAACAGGAGGTAAAGAAATGAAGAAAGCGATTTTAGCAACAAAAGTCGGAATGACACAGATCTTCAATGCAGATGGCGTATTAGTTCCAGTTACTGTATTAGAGGCTGGTCCATGTGTTGTAACACAGATCAAGACAGTTGAGAATGATGGTTACAGCGCAGTTCAGGTTGGATTTGCTGACAAGGCTGCAAAGGTTGTCAACAAGGATGCCAACGGAAAGAAGAGTGTAGCGCACAGACATGGCGTTAACAAAGCAGAGATGGGACACTTTGCAAAAGCTGGTGTTTCAGGAAAGAGATTCGTTCGCGAGTTCAAATTCGAGAACGCAGATGAGTACAACTTAGCAGATGAAATCAAGGCTGACATCTTCACAGAAGGAGATAAGGTTGATGTAACTGCTATTTCAAAAGGTAAAGGTTTCCAGGGTGCTATTAAGAGATTAGGTCAGCACAGAGGACCTATGGCTCATGGTTCTAAGTTCCATCGTCATCAGGGTT
>CAVFAM010000122.1:0-2528 GCA_963620375.1 Bacteroidaceae bacterium | reverse complement strand
TTGCCGAGAGCGAGACCTGAGCCATGGATGGCGAATGTCGAGCGGTTGCGTCAAGTCTCCACCACATCAATCAGAGCATTTAGAAAATCTTAAATCCGAAACCCGCCACAAATAATTACCCAGCATATCACACCATCCCAGCCACCACCCCAACCTCTTATGACACCCCCAAAAAAGGAGACAGCATCCCACCTGATAGAATGCTATCTCCCGCAAGATTAACCTATTCACATTTTATCACTGCACCAAAGCACACTCAAGCAAAATCAAGGCTTAATGCACAGATAAACAAAGTAGACCAGATACGCCAAAAGCATAACAATACCACCAGTCCTCGTAAGCTTTTCCTTCCTAAACACTGCTGCAAAAAGTATTATACCCGCAACGACCATCACAACAGAGTCAACGATAAACTTAGGGTCAAATGGCACCTGTCTGATAAGTGCTGTGGTTCCCACAATAAACAGGATGTTAAAAATATTGCTTCCTACAATATTGCCTATGGCTATATCCGCATTTCCTTTTCTGGCTGCATTCACTGATGTGAAAAGCTCCGGAAGTGACGTGCCAAGGGCTACAACCGTAAGCCCTATAAACCTCTCACTTATGCCCACAGCTCTGGCAATCTCAGTTGCGCCATACACAGCAAATTTACTTCCTGCAATGATTGCAATAAGACCACCAATGATAAACGCAAGCTGCTTTATAAGCTTTATCTCCCTGTTACTTTCATCATCAGTATCCTCCTTATTCTTTCTGGCATTGATGAAAAGATATGTCAGGTAGGCTATAAAGAAAGCCCAGAATATAATTCCATCAAGCAAGCCAATTTTTCCGTCCATTCCCAGAATTATAAGAAGCACCGAACAGCCCAGCATAAACGGTATCTCAACCTTAATTGTTGACTTTGCCACTGCAATAGGCACAATTACTGACGCAATGCCTAAAATTATAAGTACATTTAATATATTGCTTCCCACAATATTGCCTATAGTAATATCAGCATTTCCAGAGATTGCCGCCGTGATACTGACCGCCGCCTCCGGTGCACTGGTTCCCATTGCTACAATGGTAAGCCCTATGACAAGCTGGGGTATGCCAAGCCTGGTGGCTGCCCCTGCTGCTCCATCCACAAAGTAATCTGAGCCTTTAACTAAAAGTACAAATCCAACTACAAGAGCCCCGATGTACAAAATAATGTTCAATAGATAAACCTCCTAATTATTCACTCTGGTCAGGCAGAAATCTGTCGTTTAAAACCGACAAAAGCTTTCCCAATACCCAAAACAAAACAACCTGTGCCAAAATAAAAATTACTCCGATTATAACACCTAACATTCCTGTACTCATGATTACTCCTCTTCCTTCTTAACGTTATTATCCTTCTTTTCAGGGGCATACTCATACCACCAGGCAAGAGCAGCACCTCCAACAACCGCAATTACCGAAACTACGATTACAATAGTATCAAGCATAGTTCAATCCCTCCGATTTTCTATACAAAGTTATATTTTTGTATTACGTTTCTATATAATTTTTCCACTGTTATATTTTCTGTTATGTTTGAGCTGGTATGTTTTGTAGATAGACTTTCCGCCCGGCACGCAAATTAGTCGGACAGCATACAGTTATTTCACAGAACAAAATATGAACTGCAACGGGGTTCCATTAACCACGGAAACGGAAACCCATGCGCAAATTTACACGCACTATCCCCGATTCATCCCGTTGCTGACTTCATATTTTTTCTGTGGAATAAGCCGCATGCTATCCGACACCCACCACATAAATTGCGGAAAGTCACACTTCCCATCCATTCCACACAAAATATAACCACTATGCTGCTTTTTGCCCATCCTTATTATGGATAAAAGTAATGATTAACCTATGACTCTCGCTCTCCGCATAAGTACACAGGTTATGTAAAGAAAAAAGAATGAAAAACAGTGTAGGTAAAATAATGTTTAAAAGGGTATAAACCACCAATAAGCTGACACTGCTTCTCCTTGTAGAAAGCTGCCTTATCATGGCAGCCTGGGATGATGATGCAGATATCTCCTCCACATTCATCACCACATCAAGATTCATATCCGAAGATACATAACTGACTGGATTTAATGGCGCAGTACCATCACTTACAGATACATTGCCATTTCCCATTCCGAGAAAAGAGCAGAAAAGTACTGAAAGAATTGCTATAAGGCAAATAAATTTTTTGCTGTATGCAGACTTTCTCATGCTGCTTCTCCTCCCTTTTGTTCTTTCCCAGTAATACTATCACAGATACAGAGTTTTTTCTACTCTCTATACAAAACCACTGTATCATTTTCTGCTATTATTGTTTTTCCGTCCGGTATAATTGTTTCATCATTTCTGATAATCAGGGCTATAAGCTCATCCCTGCTCAAGTCCAGGTCTCCGATATGCTTTCCACACCACTTGTTATCCCTGTCTATGACGATTTCCTCCAGGGTCTCTTCATCGGTTGGTACATATGGTGGAACGCTTAAAATCACTGTATCTCCTGG
>CAVFAM010000121.1:0-12183 GCA_963620375.1 Bacteroidaceae bacterium | reverse complement strand
GGTGAATACTTTCTTGCCATCCTGAACACCTCATGTACCATTTCAGCGCCCTGGCTTTTCAGCTCGTCCCCACTTACAGATATGAAATTAAGCCTTGACTCTGTGGCTACAACCTTTGCCAGAGAGGTCTTTCCTGTGCCTGCTGGTCCATACATCAAAGCTCCTCTCGGTGCCCTGACATTGGTATTGGCATAGCTCTTTGGATTTGAGAGATAGCTGATAAAATACTCTAATTCCTTTCTGACCTCATCTGACACATATATGTCATCCCAGGTCTTATCTGGTCTGATTTCATCCGCAACTATTGCCTCCCTGTCCTCTGCCTCCACAGCCACCTCCAGACTAAAGCTGTGAAATTTTATCTGGGCTGTTTCACCATCCGGGCTGAAGCTTTTGTCTGTCTTATATTTTAAAGCCAGATGTCTCTTACAAAGGTAATCTGCCCCTGCTTCATCAAGGAAAATCCCCTTTACTTCATCATCCATCTGGCTCAAATCAGCTGTCCATGAGACCGACTTTAGTTTACTTATCTCAAGCTTCTTATCCTGCATAATCTCATACAGCTCATTATCTATGAGCTTTCCTGCAAGCTTTGACGCATTTCTTGCATCCCTGCCAGCTCCAAGGGAATAGAGCACTATATCAGTCACTATATCTACGCCCTCTGATATGTCTATTCCACAGTTATCCATAGTGTCCTTTACCTGTCTTTTGACATCCTTGTTGATAATCTGGCGGATAACCTCTGCATCCATCCTGTCAAACATGATAATCGTGTGGGATGACAGACGGGAAACAATTTCCTTTGGAAAATACGGCTCTTTTGTCATAGGATTTATGTCCTTTTCAAGGGCGTCAATCACCAGCTTTTCTGGAAGCCCTGACAGATTTGTATATCTGCTGTCCTCATACAGCTGTCTGCCTGCATTGGTTGTCATGATTATGACACAGTCTTTAAAGGAGACATCCCTGTCATAATATCTGTCAAAGCAGGTGCCCTCCTCTAAGATTTGCAGGAACATGCGGATAACCTCCGGGCTTGCTTTCTCTATCTCATCAAAAATCAGGATAGAATGTGGGTGCAGATTGACATAGCCTGTCAATACCCCCTGCTTGGATGCCCTGTAAAAGCTTGAGATACCTGTAAGCTCATCCAGAGCCGCAGCTGAGGCATAGCCTGACATATCAAATCTGCGGCAGCTGATACCCACTGCATCTGCAAAGGTCTTGGCAGTCAAGGTCTTTCCTACACCAGATGGTCCTGCAAAGAGATAGGCGCTCCTGACAGCACCCTTTTCATTATGAAAATATGATTTTTCCAACTTTTCTATAGCACCATCCTGTCCCACAACCACTTCCTTAAGCCTCTTATCTATGGCTTTTATCACATCATTTATGTGCTTAAGAGAATTGTGTTCTACAGGCAAATCAATATCCAGGTATAAATCAGGGTTATTGTAACTGCCATCTACTATTCTCAAATCTCCTCTGTAGATAATATTGGATACCAGCTCATTGTACAAATCCACCAGGGTATGCTGACCACTCATCAGGAATTCACGGATAGCCTCTGTGGCAGCTGAGCCATTTAAAATACTGTTGTTTGTGACAAACTCGATATTTCTATGGTATGGCTCGTTTATATCCAGAGTTCCCATGCCGTTTTCCATGAAATGGTCACGGAGATATACGTACTCGTCTGAGCGCTCAAGCTCATAGTGCATACGCTCACGCCACTCCGTCATGCCGATTTTGCTCATAGCCGGCTTATTTTTATTTGCCTTCTCATGGGTGCTGAGTACCTCATCAAAGATTTTATCAGGCTGTAACACCAGATACAGTATCAGGCAGTAGAGGGAGGTAGGGAAATACCTGCCTGTATATTTGCCTCCTGATATCCATGGTGCCCCCTTTCCAGCCAGAAATAAAATCATATCAAGCCATGGGCTTCCCATTCTAAGCTCCTCTCCCAGCCACAGCTTCTGGTGCAGCTCCTCGCACACACCAGTCTCTCTCCCCTCCTGTACCTTATACATAAAATTATCCATACTTACACCTCCTACATAAACGGCAATTCTTCATCATAGTCATTGACAGCTTCATACACCTCTATATCAGGTGCCACAGAGTAATCCGGGTCAAAGCCCCTGAGTGCCAGCACTGCTCTTAACATAGTGGCATCTCCATTTCCAGAAAATCTCATAGGGATATACTTGCCGAAAATTGTAAATGCGTGTAAATCCATATGTCTTTCAAACATTCTGTCAATGAAATCGTCTATGCTGGTGAATTTGCCACCGCTCTCGTATTCGTCCTCTACCAGCTTCACTGTCTCTCTCAGGCAGTTCCTCACATCTGCTGGTGCCTGCTTAATTGCTTCATTTATTCTGTTATTCATAACACATACCACCTTTCTCCATAGTCATTGTTTCGTTAAATGTGTCAGTTTCCTGTAAAAGTAATGCTTTAGAGCCTCTCTCCAGCAGATATGTAGCTGTGAGCGGCTGCTCGATTATTGATGACAGAGTCTTGTTGGCTCTGGCTGAGATATACTGGGCTGTTGCCACATCCTGACCGCCCAGATATACCATATGGTCACAGTTATTCAATATGGTTGCTGATTTGTACTCGCCATACTTGTCATAGAGCTGGGATACGCTCTGGATAATAATGCTCACATAGATTTCTCTTGAGCGGATGACAGATATTATATTGTCAAACTCAGGGATGATGGCACCTGCTGCAAAGTCATCCAATATGAACCTCACTGGCACCTCTAATCTGTGATCACTAAAATCTGTATCTGCACTGCGCACCAGTGTATCCAGTGCCTGTGTGTAGAGAATATTGACCAGCTTATCCTTGCTTCTGTCCACATCACTCACTGTCAGAAACAGGGCAATCTTACTCTTTCCCAGAGTCTCAAACTGTATCTGCCTTCTATTATTGTAGAGGGCTATCTGCTCATTGCTCACAAGGAAGTTGAGCTTTTCTGCCACAATTCCCATAATTGATGCGTACATCTTGTCAGCATTAGCACAGCACTTGAATGTGTTGTAGATTTTGGCAGCAATTGACTTTGGATATTTCTCCTCATGCTCGCTGAGCATAGTCTCAAAGGAATATGGCACTATCGGCTGCTGGTGGACTGCTGACACAATCTCACTCTTTTTCATAATGTATACCTCATTGCCATCCTCATCTACTTCCACAGGCTTAGAGTAATTGAATTTATCTACATACTTTTCCTGTACCCACTTTCTCTGCTGCTTATCATTATCAGAGCCAGCCCCCTCATGTGCCTTGCCAAGAATTACAGAGAGCTTTCTGACAGTCTCAAAGTTATGGTATTCCACAGGATAGGCTTCAAGAGTGAAAGCAATAAGGGCAGCTAAAAACATTTTGGCTGACTGCTCCCAGAACTTGTCGTTACTGCTCTCTACAGGGCATATAGCCTCCGCAAGCTTCTGTATATCATCCTCTCTGTATAAGCCCGTCTGGGAATTCCTTCTGATATGTCTGAATGGATTGTAGCCGCACTGGCTGGTCTCAGATGTAAAATCAATATTGAATACCTTAAAGCCCTTTTGTCTCAGCTCCTCCTTGTATTCTCCATACAGCACACCCTTGGTGTCACAGATAATCATGCTGTGGTCAGCCATCTTGATATTTGGAATGACATAGCCTCTGGTCTTTCCACAGCCTGAAGCTCCGCATATCAGGTCGTTGTTATTGAGTCTTGTTTTCCATGTGTCGTTTGAAATTGTATAGCCGTTTGTTAAATATCTTCTTGATTCCATAAAGAATACCTCTCTTTCTACATCCTTGTTATTACGCTGTCTGCAAGTCCATATGCCACGGCGTCCTCGCCATAGAAATATGTATCGTTTGCAGTTTTCTCATATATTTCCTCAACAGTGTGGCCACTGTTCTTTGCCAGAATTTCTGCAATCAGGGTTCTGGTTCTCATCAGATCATTGCTGATTGACTGCACCCTTAAGGCGCTGCCACCCACGCCACCTGAAATCAGCGGATCATGAATCATGACTGCCGCATGGGGCAGGATTTCTCTCTTATAGCCTGCACTGAATAAAATAGAAGCCATACTGGCAGCCATTCCCACACATACTGTGCGGATTGGTGCCGATATGGCCTGCATGACATCATATAATGCCAGTCCGCTGGTCACTTCTCCGCCAGGGCTGTTGATATACATGGTAATCTCTGCATTTGGATCCTCTCTCTGCAGATACTGTAACTGCATAATAAGAGAATACACAGAGTCTGAGTTTATCTCTCCCACACACTGAATCTCTCTGTGTGCCAGCATCTCATCCTCAATCCGGTATGTGCTGAAACCCTGGTTTGTCTCTTTAATAATTCTTGGTGCCTCTGTAAAATTTAATGAACTCATATAAATACCTCACTTTCGTGTTTTGTTTTCTATCTCATATGAGCGGAAGCCCCCAAAACACAAAAAAGGCGGAAACACTGGGTTTCCACCTTTTCAAAAATTCAGATTTTTGCATTTTAGCATTTTTTGACCATACATTCATCAAACAAATCCGGCCATACCTTGTGCAGCATAGTGAGTGAAGTCAACACCTCATACTTAACTGTCGGGTACTCCCTCGCCTTGTCAAGCTCACTTAGGATATACTCGATATTAGCTATGTTCTTTTCCTTCTTTATGGTCTTTCCAAAAGCCTCTATTTCCTCATCGCTCTTAGGTTTTGCATTCAGATAGCTCTCAAATAAGCCCTTACACTTCTTGTAGTTTACCTGCTTCTTTGGATAGTCCTTCTGCTCTCTGACAAGCTCTATCGCCTCCGCATTGTTTACTTCAAGTGCCTTCAAAAATCCTTCTTTATTCTGTTTTATCTTTATCCTGTCTGTCACATCATAGGACAGAATGATATACAGGATTCTCTTTAAATCTTTGACCTTGATTTTATTTTTCCTCATCAGGGCATATGCCTCATCTAAGGTCTGCCTTCTGAGTCTCTCATTATCTTCCCAGTCAATATTTCCCTTATTAATATTTATGCGCTTGATTTTGGATATGCACTCCTCCATCTTACCAAGTACAGTATTGACCTTGTTAGCATCGCAGCCCTTATAATCATCCATGTCAAAAAGCTCTGCCATAGGAATGGTCGGTGTCTGGGGCAGATTGATAAGCTCTGGCTCTGTCTCATTAATATGGTATATTCTCTTAGCCACATAATCCATAGGGCAGTCCAGCCATTTGTCCTGACTGGCAAGCTTCCTTGCCTTTGCCCTGTCGTTCTCATCTATAAACCTCATAAACAGGGGCTTCTGTTCTCTATAGTCTATATGCTTTGCCAGAAGCTTTTTTGCCAGCTGGTAAGCGTTGACAGTGTAGGCATGCTTTGCCTTGTCTATCTCCAGACCTATAAGCACCGACATAATCTGTATATCATCATAGAGGGTATCGCAGCTGCCTATGAACCTGCTTTCTGACTCATGCCGCCTGATATGCCAGAAGTAACTGTTTAGTGCCTGCACATAATTGCTGATTTTACCTATATTATTGTTGTACAGCAGCATATCAGTGTCACGCTGGTTTTCATAATCATTTATACCCTTTGTGATTTTACCTTCATTGGTAAAATCCTCTGTTTTCTCATGTGGCACTGATGCTATCATGTCATCCTGAAGCATCCGCTTCGCACAGTTGACAACCACAGGCTCCCTGATACACAGGG
Organism: Bacteroidaceae bacterium; assembly: GCA_963620375.1. GTDB lineage: Bacteria > Bacillota > Clostridia > Lachnospirales > Lachnospiraceae > Roseburia. The sequence continues at coordinate 6,454 of CAVFAM010000121.1, read as the reverse complement.
CCTCATCAGAATCAAAATCAGCTCCGTTTAGTGCCGCCATCACATCCCAGTCCCATGGAGAGAGTACTACTATGTTACAGGTATGGGCTTTCCGCTCAAACCTGAACCACTTCCTTATCTCCTCCGGTATGACATTTCTGGCATAGACCACGTTGCTGGCGCAGGTATGAGGGTTACGGCAGAGTACGACCTCCTCCCCCTCTGGGCGGTCAAGTATGCACACCTCGCCTTTTTTGAGGATTGGCTTAATCTTTGCTATGTCCTGATGTACAGAATACGATAAAAGCTCCCATGGCATACTGCATAGGGTTCTGTAGTTGGCATCTACAGAAATCTTGCCCTCGTACAATTTTTGCAGATAGGACATCAGGTATTTATACTTCTTATCTTTGTATATTCTGGTCTGCCTGAAATCAGGATTTTTCTCTATCATCCCGGCAAGGAAATCGTCTGTTTCTCCCCTGCCTCTTACACGCTTCTCATATTCTGCATCGTCAGTCTTAAGCTTTACATAGGTCTTTATGTCACCATCTAAAAGCTTATTCACATCCTCCTCTGACAAATCCATGGAATTTATCATCTGATAAGTAAAGTGCCTGGCATCCTTATGCTCTTCCTCAAACTTTACTACGCCAAATACGCAGCCATTTTTCTTGACATGTTCTGTCCATTCCTGATATACATTAAAACCGCTCTGTTGGAAAAAGTCATCCTGCTCTGTCAGTTCGCTGTCGGTTTTTTCCATAAAATCCCAATATGGCTGTTTCCTGACCAGATAATCATTAAACTTAAGCAGCTTAAAGGAACTGTTTGTCACAATCATTCTTATGTCTTTCACCGGCACCGGATATCCCCATTTGTCATCTATAGTGGCAGTGTCATAGTCTTCCTTAAATACATCTCTGTAAAAGCCCTGAATATCGGTACGGAAGGCACATGACTTAAAGAAAAAGTTTCTGAGCAGCATCATGCCAGAATCCCTGTCTCCAAATATGGAATCATCCAGAAGACACTCTCCGTCTGTGACCATGTTCTTACATTCCATGAGCTGCCTTGTGATTGTGGCTTCATTCTTATCATTTACCCCAACCATGGCGGCAGTGGATTTGAAGTGGCTCTCTATGTCATCAAGCACTAAGATTCCATCAGGGTTAATTATCACAGCATCCCTTATGGCACTGTTTACAAGAGCTTCATAGGCTTTTCTCTCAACATATGACATATTGATTTCGTCATGGACTGGAGGCTTGCCCATCCATGTCCATTCCATCATCATTTCACGCAAATCCTTACTGCGGATAAAGAGATGCCTGCCATTTTTTGCAGCGTTTCCAGACCTCTTATACTCTACATACCGCTTGGCTTTTTTACCATCAAGCACAAAAAAGCCTTCCTCATACAGCCTTATGGGTGTGTCTTTATCCAGCACTACATTGATAAAAGCATCAGTATAGTCTACCCCGCCCTTATTTATGATAAGCGGCTTTCCCATACTCTTCTCAAATTGCGCTGCTATCCGCCTGAATTCCAGCACATCAAGAGAGGGCTTCAAAAAAGCTGTGTATTCTGCCTTTTCAGGCATTTTCATATAATATTGTCCGGCTTCGTTGGTTTTCAGTTTATTTTGTTGTATTTCAAGTATTCTTATAGTATTTAAATTGATATTCATAGCTATAGAATACTATATTTTCAGCTAAATTTCTATATCAATCGTCTGGCGGATATCCTGGCTTGAGCTTCCAATATAAATAGTATAGCTGCCCTTTGCTGTCACAAATGCCCTGCGCTCTGTGTCATAATGTGCAAAGGCTTCTTTTCCTAATTTAAAGACCAGCTCCTTACTCTCTCCTGATTTTAATTTTAACTTTTCAAATGCTTTCAGCTCTTTAATCGGGTTTACGATACTTACATCAGCTTCCCCTGTATATAGCTGTACAGTCTCCTTTCCTGCTATATCCCCAATATTTTTAACTTTTATCCTTATAATGTATTTCCCTTTATTTTTGTTCTTTGGACATTCTACTGATATATCGCTATAAGAAAAGCCCGTATATGACAATCCATGTCCAAAACAGAACTGCACCGGTACATTATGCTTTTCATAATGTCTGTATCCAACAAATACACCCTCTGAATAGGTCTCTGTCAGGTTTGCATGTATTTTTTCGCTGTTGTTCAAAGGTCTGCCCGGATACTGCTCTTTTAATGTAATACCTGTATCTTCTGTATTATAAGGAAAAGATTCTGCAAGCTTTCCTGAAGGATTGATTCTGCCAAAAAGCACTTCAGCCAGTGCCCTGCCACCTTCCATTCCGCTGTAGCTCATATAGACTATTGCCCTAGCCTTATCCTTCCAGCTTCCCATAGCCACAGGGCTTCCTGCCATCATGACAATAACCATGTCTGGTCTGATGTCAAGCAGGCTTTCTATAAGCCCAGACTGACCATATGGCAGCTCAAGCGTGCTTCTGTCCCTGCCCTCTGTGTCCTGGTCATGAGTTAAGCCTCCTACAAAAATTACATCATCATAGTCCTTTATTTTTGCCAGAGCCTCTTTCCTGTATCTGCTTTGTATATCGCTGTATAAGCTGTCTTCCTCTGATTTCCTGCCTCCATTATTCCTGCTGGCATCATCAGAGCTTAAGCTGTCCTCCTGCCAGTTGTGATCACTTTTCTCATCTTTTTCAGGTATATAATAGCCTGGCAGGTAATCTATAGTTATATTTCCTCCTGCAATCATGCCAATTCCAAGTAACGGAGTCACTTCATACAATGCCTTTATCTCTGCGCTTCCACCACCCAAAGCCTGATGAATTACGGCATTTTGACCTATGACAAGTATTTTTTTACCAAAACCCGGATTTAAAGGCAGACAATTGTCCTCATTTTTTAGCAGGACTATCGTCTCTCTGGCAGCTTCAAGCAGAGCCTTTCTGTGGGCAGGGGTATTGTAGTGTCCGCTCTTTCTATCCTTATTTGTCTTAACTTTTATTTTTCCCTCTTCATCTGACAAGCTGATTATCTTAAGCTTTACCATCAGATTTATTATATGACACACCTTTTCATCTATAGTGCCTTCCAAAATCTCACCATTCGTCAGCTTATCCTTAAGGGGATTGGCAAGGCAATACTCATCAAAATCAGATGTTACAGACATCTCAATATCAAGCGGGCTCTCCGCAGCCTCCTTTGTATGGTGAACTGCTCCCCAGTCTGATATAATCACGCCTTTATAGTCCCATTCGTTCCTTAAAATATCCTGTAAGAGCCTTTTGCTCTCACAGCAATGCTCACCACGAAAGAGATTATATGCTCCCATAATTGAGCTGACCTTTGCCTTTTTCACTGCTGCTCTAAAAGCTGGAAGATAAATCTCATGCAAAGTTCTCTCATCAATCTCTACATTCACCCATAGGCGCTCCTCTTCCTGCTGGTTTAAGGCAAAATGCTTAACGCAGGCAGCCACATTGTTTTTTTCTATGCCCTTTATGAGCGGTACTGCAAGCTCCGCTGTCAGATATGGATCCTCGCTGAAATACTCAAAGTTCCTGCCACAGACTGGTGTCCTCTTTATATTTATTCCCGGTGCAAGGATAACATCCTTTCCTCTGGCTCTGGCTTCCTCTCCAAGCACCTCACCAGCCCTTTTTGCAAGCTTTCTATTCCATGTATTTGCAATAGCGCTGTTACTTGGGCAGTAGGATACCTCATCTATTGGGGAGCCTACAGACACCCACTTGTCATTTTCAAAGTCAGCACGCACTCCCATTGGTCCATCTGACATTTTTAGTGCTGGTATATTTAATCTCTCTACAGCTCCCGTCTTAAACAGCCCCGCCCCATGAATCATTGCAATTTTCTCATCCAATGTCAGTTCATCTATCAGGCGTTCTACCAGATTTTCGTTATTAATTGCTTTCATTATTTTTCCTCAATTTGACATTATTAATATACTTTTATCTACAGCTAATCTCTGCCCTGCAATTTGTTAACACTGTCTTGTCAGCTTCAACTGTCACATCAGCACCACTGACCTCAGTAAAGAAGCGGTTATATATTTCTATTCTGACATCTGCCCCTTCTGTGCAGTAGATTTTCATAGCCTCAGCCTCTGGTTTTACAGTGATTTTTGCAGCCTCTCTGCCATCCATGTCATAGACAATATCTGATGTTTCCTGACTTATCTCATATAATCTGAATGTCACACCTTTCGCATAATCATATTCCGGTCCTTCATCGCTGGCACCAAATGCAACTATAGAATTTGGACGCACCATAAGCGGTATATCCTCATATCCATAAGACCGGCTATACCAATTGCCAGCTTCCTCAAGCTCTCCTGTAAAGAAATTAGTCCAGCATCCCTCAGTCTTTGGCAGGTAGTATTCACCTATGCTCTCCTCATTAAATATAGGTGCTACAAGCAGGCTGTCTCCCAGCATATACTGCTTATCCAGATAGCGCACGTTCTTATCCTCCTCAAACTCCAGCGCCATGGCACGCATAGATGGTATTCCCTCTTTATGAGCCTGAATTGCAGTTTTCCACAAGTATGGCATGAGCCTTGCCTTTAGTCTTGTGAAAAATCTCACTACATCAACAGCCTCATCATCATACGCCCAAGGTACACGGTATGATGTGCTTCCATGCAGACGGCTGTGAGAAGACAAGAGTCCAAATGCACACCATCTCTTGTATACATCCGCAGTTGATGTGCTTTCAAAGCCTCCTATATCGTGGCTCCAGAAGCCAAAGCCTGACATCATAAGAGACAGTCCGCCTCTTAAGCTCTCCTCCATGGACTCATAATCTGACCAGCAGTCTCCACCCCAGTGTACAGGGAATTTCTGACCTCCCACTGTTGCAGATCTGGCAAAAAGCACCGCCTGTCCCCTGTCTTTTTTCTCCTCCAACAGGTCAAACACTGTCTTGTTATATAAATATGTATAATAGTTGTGCATTTTCTCCGGATTCTTGCCATTATAGTAAGTACAATCCACCGGTATTCTCTCACCAAAGTCTGTCTTAAAGCAGTCTACTCCCATGTCAATTAAGGCTGCCAGTTTGTCCTGATACCACTTGCAGGCTGCAGGATTTGTGAAATCCACAATTGCCATTCCCGGCTGCCACATATCCCACTGCCATACATCGCCATTTGGTCTTTTAAGAAAATACCCCTTTGCCATTCCTTCATCAAACATTGAAGAATTCTGTGCAATATATGGGTTAATCCACACACACACCTTAAGTCCTTTAGCCTTAATTCGTGAAAGCATTCCCTTTGGATCAGGGAACACTCTTGAATCCCATGTAAAATCAGACCAGTTAAACTCCTTCATCCAGAAGCAGTCAAAATGGAACACCTTCATTGGTATGCCTCTGTCAAGCATGCCATCTATAAAGCTCATAACAGTTTTCTCATCATAATTTGTGGTGAATGATGTAGACAGCCACAAGCCAAAGGTCCATGCTGGTGGAAGTGCCGGCCTGCCTGTCAGATCTGTATAATGTGCCAGTACTTCTTTCATGTTTTTTCCATTTATGAAAAAGTAATCAAGCCTCTCACCCGGCACAGAAAATTCCACCTTGGTGACAGCCTCTGTTGCCACCTCAAAGGACACCTTTTCCGGATGATTTACAAACACTCCATAATCCTTATTTGACAGATAAAATGGTATATTTTTGTATGACTGGTCTGTGGATGTACCACCATCCTCATTCCAGATATCTACGGACTGTCCGTTTCTTATGAGTGCAGCAAAACGCTCTCCCATGCCATATATCAGCTCACCTACACCCAGAGTTAACTGCTGGCGCATGTATGCGTCCTTATCATCACTCTTTACATATGCTGCACCCTTCCAGTCAGTTTTCATATATGCCAGATCACGCCACCCGCTTGATGTTTTCTTCTGTCCATTGCCATAATATGTCATGCGCCAGTTTGCTTTTTCTATGTGTAGCTCGGCACTTCCACTGCGCACTACCAGTTCATCATCATTTTCCCATGCATCGATTTTACTGTCGTTTTGAAGTGACAGCTCAAATTTCGGCGAATCATTTAATGTACCCTTATAATGATATGTAACCACCCTGATTACTTCCGGCATAGGAGTTGTAATCTCTAAGGTCAGGTTCACGCCTCCCAGAGTATCCCCCCTGTGATTAATCTTGTTAGTTGGTGCTGTAATAATCACCTTGTCATCTTTTATTTCAGAAAAATATACCTCTGCTGGTGTATGACACTCGCATCCCTCTTTTTGCAGCCAGCATCCATTTGAAAATTTCATAATATACCCTCTTTCTGCTATAAATCAGCCCTTTTTTATGTTGTAAGTATAGCTAAAAAAAGTCATTGTTCATACTGGAATTTTTGGAGTTGATTTACTATAATTATTATAGATTATGACAATATCACAGCAGGCAGGAAAGGTTAATTATGTTTAAAAGGAAA
>CAVFAM010000120.1:0-6866 GCA_963620375.1 Bacteroidaceae bacterium | reverse complement strand
TGCACCCATTGTTTAATTACAGGCTCAATTGGAAATTCTTTTTCCATGACCTCTTTGAGTCCCTGCATCTGCTCCTTATAGAAAGGATAGTCATGTGAGCTGCCTGTATTTACTGGAGTCATGTAATTATCACCATACTTTATCCTAAGCAGTCCATCATAGCCCTGTGGTACAGGAATTGTAGTGTCCTCAAATGGCATCTCTACAGCCTTATCATACCATTCTCTCCTGGCATGATAATCCCAGCCATTAGCCAGATCTATCATGGATGTGACTTCCTCTGTCTCTTCATCCATATACATACCACATATTATATCATATATCTTCTTAAGCTCGTGAACTAATCTGTTATTATAATCAATCGGAATACCAAATTTGTCCTCAATCTGTTTCATAATGATTAAAACATCCTCATCATACGGTGGCTCCTCTGGTACACTGGCAGCCGCTTTCAGTATAAATTGCAGCGCCTCTATCTGGTCATCCAGTTTCTTCTTATCATCTGTGATATTATCAATTGGAAATATATCTATCCCCACCACATATGGACAGTCATAAAACTTCTGCAAAAAGTCCTTTTCAAAGCTCATGTGTCTGCCATTTATGATTCTTGCCTTTATTATATCATCTGTAGGGTCATTATACACACTTTTTATCTCAAAGGGATGCTTTAAGAGTGCTGGGGCCTCAGCCAGAAATCTCATATAATCCCTGCGGAGCATTCCTATATCCATATCATCATCCCATGGTATAAATCCATGATGGCGCACTGCCCCAAGCAGGGTGCCCCAGTCTGCGAAAAACTGGATATCAAGCTGCTCACAGACCCGCCTTATCTCTGACAGCACTTCAAGCTGGGCTGCCCATGCTCTCTTCATCATAGAGGATATATAGAATCCATCAACTGTCTCTTCTTCCAAAGAGAATTTTTTCTTTTCACTCATACGTCTGCTCCCACTCCTATTTTAACTGCATGTCCCTGTAGCCCGCCGGCACTGGCATCTTCATGCTTTCAAATGGCAAATACTCTACTTTTTCAAAGCATCCTGCATCCCATGCTTTATCTATGCCCTCCAGGTTACTTCCAAAAATCTTAACCCGTTTTCCATCGTCTCTGCCAAACATTCCCATATAGGTATCTGCCGCCTTGAGAAATTCCCGCTTTATGTTGCCATCCAGTCTGAGATTCAGATTAAGACTCTCATTCCATTGTCTGGCTGTCTCAAGCAGCTTCTCATCACAGGCTGTCTGATTATCAAATGATTTTGCTGTGAGGTACAGGCTTCTGACCAGAGTATCACGGGTCTCCTCCTTCTGCCCGTCATCAGAGATATAATCGATTGGAAGAATCTCTATTCCCACTATATACGGGCAGCCGTGAAAACGTTTGAGAAAATCTTCCTCATCGCTCATCTCCCCATCTGTTATGACAAGGGTCGATAAGCTGTCATATTCTTCATCCAGATATATGCTGCGATAGTCAAACCATGCGTCCAGTTTTTCCTGAAGTATACGCAAAAGCTTCTGGTAATCAGCCCTCATGACTCCTAAGCTTATATTCTCCTGACCAGCTGCATATCCATGATACTTTACAGTGCTTTCCAATGTATTACCCACTGCAAATATATTCACATTTTCCTCATGGCAGATTCTTTCCAGCTCATACAGTATTTCCAGCTGGGCAGCTCTGATTTGCTGCAATTCAACCGCATCATCTGACTTATTATCTGACTTTTCGTTCAGCCTATCGCCTGATTTATTGTTTGCCGACTCATCCTGCTTCATGCAGTTTGCAAGCTGCGGAACCGCTCTGCGGCTTAAAAAGCTGTCATAATATTTGTAAGACACATTTTCGATATAGGCTTTTGCCTCATCTGCTGAACCAAAGTTATCATTCTTATAGATTGACTGCTCAAAAATCTTGTAAAAAGGATAGTCATGTCCTGCATCTACACGCACGGGTGTCATATAGCTGTCACCATACTTAACTCTTAAAATCTCATCATAGCCCACTGGTACAGGCACTGTGATATTCTCAAATGGCATCCTGATAGTCTGGGCATACGCATCTGCTGATATATAGTAATTATCCCTGTTCACATAACAGTCCTTCTGGCTGTAGTAATCAAATGGGCAGTCTCTATATGCGCTCATTACCTCTTCTGACAATATGAGAAGCTCCTGCTCTGAAGGATTTGAGCTTGAAAAGCTTATACTGCATGCCTCTTCGATTTGTGATAAGAGCTTTCTGGTCTTGTGGCTTCTGACGGTACTAATCATTTCCAGTATGTCTATCTGCTCCTTAATCAGAGCCTCATCCTTTGGCACCCTGTCTATGATAAAAATATCTATTCCGACCTGAAATGGAAAGCCATACCACTCCCTGATTTTTCTCCTATCTGTTATCATCATGTGCCTGGTAAATACATGGGCTGCATGCGCTCCCCAGTTCTCATCATTATAGATACTGCGAAACTCAAGCTCCTCCTGCTCCTGACTCATAACCTGGGCAAAGCGTTCAAAATCCTCCCGCTTCATGCAGATGTCTATATCATCATCCCAGGGTATAAAGCCGTGATGACGGACTGCCCCAAGCAGGGTGCCCCAGTCCACAAAATATGTAATGCCATGCTGGCTGCATATATCATCGACCATAGTAAGCACCTTGAGTTCTGCTGCCCAGGCATGCTTCATCATAGGCTCTATGACAAAGCCCTCTCTCTCTTCTCTTTTAAAAAATTCTATATCAAACTTCATGAAATCTCCTGTAGCATCTTCTCATACCCGGCAGGTATATTAATGGTCATAGTCTCAAATGGCACCTCTACCGCCTTATCAAACCAGGCTCTCTCATAGGTTCTGTCTATGCCATCCTGCATTTCTGCAAAGATGCGCACACGCTCTGAATCCTTATTACATCGAGCCATGGCTACCACATCCGCACAGCGGATAAACTCTCTCTTTAGATTAATGTTTGTATTTATGACTATATCAGAGATTTTTCTCCATTCCTCCACAATCTGTAGTGTCTCTTCATCATATGGAGGTCTTGTAGGCATGTACTGTGCAGTATCTAATAATCCCTTTACATATGTTTTCTTCATATTTTCCACTTCAGGTTCATTTGATATTCCATCAATCGCTGCGACACAGACTGCTACCTGATGAGGACAGCCATGGAATCTCTTAAGATACAGCTCTTCACTGACCATATAGCCATCTGTCATTACATAACATCTCATGTCAGTATGCTCTCCGTTAGCATACACGTCCTGATAATCAAACCATGATCCTAGCTCGGTCTGCATCAGCTTAAGGAACTTCATATAGTCATCACGATTCAAGGCAAGACATATATCCTCTCCCCCTGGCACAAAGCCTTGATTATTCACTGCGCCAAGCAGAGTCTCTCCGTAGGCATAGTATGTCATGTTATGCTTTTTACATATGCGCTGTATCTCTGCCAGTATTTCAAGCTCGGCTGCCCTGATGCGCTTTGTCTCTTCTGTGACCAGTATACCCTCTTCCTCTGTTTCCTTAAAATAGATATCATCAAGCATCACTGACTGGTCTGCTGTCTGATTAATAAAATTCCTGTAATAGTCACTTGCCATCTTTTTGACATAGTCTCTGGCATCCTCAAGGTCTGCGTCCTCATCCAGATTGAAAAGCTCACGTACAAAGAGGTTATAATATGGATATCCATGTCCTGCCCCTGTATTCATAGGTGTCATATAGTTCTCGCCGTATTTAACCCTCAATATCTCATCATAGCCTACAGGAATAGGAACCATCATGTTTTCAAAAGGTACCTCAATCATCTCTGCATATGCCTCGGCTGATATGAAATAGTTATCTCTGCTGACAAAGCAGTCTCCCTGAGTCATCATTCTGCCATCCTCTGGTCCGTACATGCCGATAACCTCATCAATCAATATCAATAATTCCTGACGTGTCGGATACTCCTGTGAAAATTTCATATCACAGTTATCCTCTATCCACTGTATCAGATAGCAGTATTGCATATAGGCATCTGCATACCCCTCATCTGAGAAATCGTGAGCTGCCAGCCATTTTTTTGCCGTATTTGCGGCAGCAATCTGATTTATGGCAAATTTCTGCTCATTCCTTAAGGCTTCATCATCTGGCACATAGTCCACCACAAAGACATCCAGTCCTGCTGGAAAAGGAAAACCTCTGTGTACCTTTATGTCACTGCGCAGAGTCGTAAGCTCTGTCTGTGCAGTAATTCTTGCAGCATGTTCTCCCCAGTCTGGTATATTATATTCGTTACAGAGTTTCACGTCATTATAGTTCTCTATAATTTCACAGAAATGGCGGTAGTCGGCTCTTAGCATACCTATATCGATATCGTCATCCCATGGTATATAGCCTTTGTGACGGACAGCCCCCAGAAGGGAACCCCAGTCCACATAATATCTTATTCCATTTTCCCGACATATTTCATCCACACGATGTAATATTTCCAGCTGGGCTGCCCAGGCATTTTTCATCAATGGCTCAATATAGAATCCATCTCTAGTCTCTGGCTCAAAAAACTCTGAATCAAAACTAAGCTTATCCAGGGTTATTTTTTCCAGCTGTTTCTCCTCTGCAGGCTGCTTTTTCTTGCATTGCTCAAGATAAAGATAATAGCCTGTATCATTAATAGCCTGTCTGATGAAGCTATAAGGCTTGAGAAAAGTCTCATATTCTTCTCCTGTAGCATATTGAAGAACATATCCTGCAAGCTGTGATTTCAGGTCTTTATTATGGGATAGGGCAAGCATCTCCTGCCTGATGTCACTCTTTTCCAGGAGCTCTGCCACCTCGCTTACTCTCTCATGTATTGCAGATACCATGATATACATAAGCATCCTGCTGATATTATCTTCTCCAAAGTACACATTGCCGCCCAGTCTGCTGTCCTCAAACTCCTCTGGCTGTCTCTTATAATAGCGGTATGTGTTTATCACCTTTTGAGCTGATTGGCAGACTTTATCGAATCTATGGAGCTTAAAATATGCCTGCACCATAAACTGTCTTACTCCAAACTGTTCATAGGGATACAGTGTCTTGGTCAGAAATTCTTCTCCGTATTTAATCGACTCTTCCCACTTATTCTGCATTGACAGGCTGAAGAGCAAATCGTTGTGGAGCATATCCCAGAAAGCCGAGTTGCTCTCTTTTTTGATTACATCTTTACAAATCTTCTCAGCCTTCTCCCAGTCCTCTATACACCAGAAATTCACAGCATACTGGTGCCATAGTCTCATATCATCTGGTTTTTCCCTACACTCCTGCTCCAGCAGCCTGCCATTTCTCTCGTACTTCTTCCTTTTCTCTTCTTCGTCCTTAAATATATATCCCATATGGTGTACAAAGGAGCCTAGCTGCTTTACCTGACGCACTTCTATTCCTGTATACGCCTCATGTATTCTGTTTTCAAAATGCAAGCCATCCACACGTCTTATGATACGGTCTACGCCGTAGTCCAGATATCTGGACATGCCTTCATCATTATAATTACGCTGATAATACATAGCCACATCATATTCCTTCTGTTCGTCTGACAGCAGAAAGTCTATGATGTCAGATGGGTCTTCAAACCACTCGTCATCATCCATATACATAAACCACTCTCCCCTTGCCAGCCTAAGTCCTGCATTTCTGGCTGCGGAAAAGTCCTGTATCCATTCAAAATCTATGATATTGTCTGTATATTCTTCTATGAGTTTTCTGACCTGGGAACTGCAGCCTGTGTCTGTCAGAATAAGCTCTGACGGCACCTGTCTTAAAATAGGCTGTATTGAGTCAAGACATTTCTTCACATTTTCATATTTACCTGATACTAATATAGATATACTAAGAATTGGCGCTTCCACTGTTTCCTCCTTGAATAAAAAATCCTATTTTATATATCGGGTATTTTATTCTATTAGTTAACCTTCGGTTTTATCGCATAAAAAAGAGCCATAGTTTCCTATGGCTCCCAAAGTATTGTGTACGAATACTTCTAATACTTTCAGTAATACAATTACTGAAGGAGTGATAATACACCCTGTGTTGACTGATTTGCCTGAGCGAGCATTGACTGGCCAGCCTGTGTAAGAATGTTATTCTTAGAGTACTTAACCATCTCATCAGCCATATCTGTATCACGGATACGAGACTCAGCAGATGTAACGTTCTCTACTACGTTATCCAGGTTGTCGATTGTATGCTCTAATCTGTTCTGGATAGCACCGAAATCAGATCTCATCTTAGACACCTGTGCAATCTGCTCTGAAATAGTAGATAAGAATGCCTGTGCCTGTGCAGATGTTGCCTGGTTGCTTGCTGCTCCCATGAAGTCTGCTCCAGAAATAGCTGTTGATACAGCATTAAGATCCTTGTTAGCAATAGTGATATTGTTGTATGAATCTGTTGTGTATCCAACGAAGATAGAAACTGCATCCTGTCCACCAAGTAACATCTTCTTTCCGTTGAAGTCTGTAGAACTTGCAACACGGTTAATCTCAGTATTAAGAGCTGAAATCTCATCCTTGATAGACTGAATATCAACAGAAGAGTTTGTTCCGTTAGCTGCCTGAACTGCTAACTCGTTCATTCTCTGAAGCATTGAGTGTACTTCGTTTAAAGCACCTTCAGCTGTCTGTACTGCAGATACACCATCCTGAGCGTTTGTAGAAGCTCTGTCAAGACCTCTGATCTGCTTTCTCATCTTCTCAGAAATTGAAAGACCAGCTGCATCATCTGCTGCACGGTTGATTCTGTATCCTGAAGATAACTTCTCTGTGCTCTTTGCCTGTGCATTTGCTGTAATGTTAAGTGTTCTTGAGGCATTAGCTGCCTGCATATTGTGC
>CAVFAM010000119.1:0-2431 GCA_963620375.1 Bacteroidaceae bacterium | reverse complement strand
TTGTAATATCCATCAACACAACATCTGGCTTTAAAACCTTGTACCTTTCAAATGCTTCTATACCATTTGCTGCTTCGCCGATTACCTCATGACCAGCTTCCTTTAAAATTTTGATAAGAGTCATTCTCATAAATGCTGCATCATCGCACACTAAAATACTTGCCATTTTTCATCTCTCTTTTCTAGTATTTTTTATAAGCTATAAAGATTATAACAGAACATGGCTAAAATACAAAATACTTTTTTCCCAAATTTTGGTTAAATCACTTATTTTTTGAATTTCTGTACTCCAGCGGAGTCATATTATAGAGCTTCCTGAACTGTCTGTTAAAATGCTCCACATTCTGATAGCCTGATTCATAGGCTATATTCTCCACTGTCATAGTGCCGTTTCTGAGCAGGGAGCGGGCTTTTTTCATCTTGGCATGGGTCAGGAGGTCTCCAAAGTTCTTGCCTGATTTCTCCTTTATATATTTTGACACATATGGCTCTGACAGGTGAAACTCTGTGGCAAGGTCTGTGAGATTTATGGTCTTATAATTTGACTGGATGTAGTTTAACATTGCCACATATCTCTCGTCCTTTACTGTAGTGTCCTTTATGGTATCAAGCAGATGGTTTACAGCCACCACAAGGGCATTAATTGACGCCTTGATGATGTCCTCATCTGTGCCCACGCCCCAGAACATGCTGCCCTGGTAGGTTATGCCCACATATGCCATAGCCTTTGATGAAGAGCCGTGGGACAGGGCATGCTCCTCGTAGGTTGTCAGCTCAAAGCTTATATCAAAATACTGCTTTATGATATTGCATACTGCGTCAAGACGTCCGTTTCCGTTTGCCTCAACCCTTCTCTCATTGCTGCCCTGGGAGATTACTGCCTCTGCAAATATTCCGTTTACCTGTTTGAAATGGCACTCTGGTATATAAAAATAAGGATGTCTCTCTATATAATTTTCACAGAAGATATTGTATACCCACTGTGGTGACAGCTCCTTCTGCTTTTCATCTGACACCTGTTTTACCAGATAGCCTACCTGCTCACGCATCTTTTCAGGCATGGATATGCCGAAATTCTGCTTTAAGATGTATGACACGCCACCCTTTCCAGACTGGCTGTTTATCCTGATTACATCTGCTTCGTAGGTTCTGCCCACATCCACAGGGTCGATTGGCAGATATGGCACTGTCCACTTGTCGAGGTGCTTCTCCTCTCTCCATGCCATTCCCTTTGAGATTGCATCCTGATGGGAGCCTGAAAAGGCTGTGAATACCAAATCCCCTGCATATGGCTGTCTCTCATGGACGTGCATCTTTGTGAAGCGCTCATATTTCTCCCTGATAGATGGCATATCTGAAAAATCAAGCTCCGGGTCTACTCCGTGTGAAAACATATTCATGGCAAGGGTCACTATATCCACGTTTCCTGTTCTCTCTCCATTTCCAAAGAGGGTACCCTCTATCTCCTGTGCGCCTGCCAATATGCCAAGCTCTGCGTCACTCACTCCACTTCCCCTGTCGTTGTGAGGGTGCAGGCATAAGACAACTGCATCCCTGTATTTCAAATGCTTGTGGATGTACTCAACCTGGGTGGCAAACACATGGGGCATGGCGTTTTCTACTGTTGTCGGTATATTTATGATTGCCTTGTTATCGCTCTCTGGCTGCCATACATCAAGCACTGCATTGCAGACCTCCACTGCATAGTCAACCTCTGTGCCTGGAAAGCTCTCCGGTGAGTACTGAAATCTGAAATTGCCCTCTGTCTCTGCTGCAAGCTCCTTTAAAAGCCTTGCGCCATCAACTGCAATCTGCTTTACCTCTTCCCTGCTCTTCTTAAAAACCTGCTCACGCTGTGCAACAGATGTGGAGTTATAAAGATGTACTACCGCAGACTTTACCCCCTCAAGGGAAGCAAAGGTTTTCCTTATAATATGCTCCCTGGACTGTGTGAGCACATGGATAGTCACATCATCAGGAATCATATTTCTCTCTATCAGAGCTCTTGTAAAATTGTATTCTGTCTCGGATGCTGCCGGGAAGCCAATCTCAATCTCCTTGAAGCCTATATCAACCAGGAGCTTAAAAAATTCCAGCTTCTCATCCAGATTCATAGGCTCAATCAATGCCTGATTGCCGTCCCTCAAATCCACTGAGCACCAGACAGGCGCCTTGTCTATATGGTCCTTTTTTACCCAGTCGTATGTGCATTCCGGTGGCATAAAATACGCTATGTCATACTTTTCATAACCCTTCACTGTCAAATTCCTCTTTTCATACATATTTTATAATTTAATGATGATGTTAGCAGAAGAGGCTTGATTTTTGAATGATTAAATTTAATCACTTTTGTTGATATATTTTATTATTTTTATAAATAATCATCAATTCGGTTGATTTTTTATACTTAAGTACCAGAATACTTGATTTT
>CAVFAM010000118.1:0-2370 GCA_963620375.1 Bacteroidaceae bacterium | reverse complement strand
GTCTACATTAATCAGGCTTATAGGAAATGCTATAGAGCCAGACGCAGGCGTAATCAGATATTTTGGGGAAGAGCTATACCAGAATGAAAAGGAGATAAGGAGAAATATCTCCGTAGTGTACGACAGGGTGAATTTTAATGTGGAGTTTACGGGCAATAAGCTTGCAAAGGAGATTAAAAAATTCGAGCCGTTTTTTTGCATGGAAGATTTTGAAAACTATATGAGCACCTTCGGGCTTGATGGGAATAAACGCATACGCTTTTACTCAAGAGGCATGAGAAAGATGTACATGCTGACAATTGCCCTCGCCAGAAAGCCTAAGCTTTTAGTCATGGATGAACCTACCAGTGAGGTTGATGAGGAGACTGGCAGGCTTATGAAAAGCGTAATATCGGAGTATAGGGATAAAAACGGATTAACAGTACTCTTTTCCACCCACCATAATGACGAGATGAATGACTTTGCAGACCGGGTTATCATGATGAAGGAGGGGCAGCTGGCATGAAAAAATTTTACAGAATATCATGGAATGTGGATTCCACACCAGCCCACCTTTTTGCAACCATAGCCCTGTCCCTGTCAGTGATGGTATTTATCAATACATTTATAGGCAGCATGGGTGGAATACCTGCTTTTATCGCATTCTTTGTGGTGTTTTATATATTAAGAGGTATGATAATCGCAGAAAACAGGATTAGCCATCAGCTTGCCATGGAGAGCAGGGTCGAAATCAAATATCTGATGGTAAACTATGGATTTATATACCTGATAGTCTGGTTTATAATGAGGGCTATTCTGCTCTTGTCCAAGTTTTCGGGCTGGGGCAATATAAGACAGCTTGAGTTTGCAGAGTATTTTAAAAATCTTTACGGCAGCAGCATGCTTGAGAAGTGGGCATATATTTTTGCAGGAATTTTGATGTTTGCATATGTGATGTCGCTTTTCCCACTTGTGGTTATAAAGAAAAACAGACTGTGGTTTGTATATTTTTTCGCAGATAGTGCTGTCTTTGCCTTTGTCTGTATGCTTATTGCCAAAATATGCAGACTGTTTATAAGCAATGAGCTTGAAGCCAGGGCGGTGTGTGTGCTGGATGATATGCTGCTCTGCGATTTGCCGGGAAGGCTGCAGGCGGTCTTGTATATGCTTGCAATCATTGCATTTACACTTGGGGTTATCGCTGGGGTATATAATTTTTCAAAGTGGATATATGGGCCAAAGCCGGGAAGGCTGATTGTGCCTGACAAGGTGCTCAAGGCAGGGAGAAAGAAAAAGTCGTCTGTCACAGCAATTGTTGTTATTGTATGTGCAATAACTGCAATGGCGGTCATAGGTGTATTTTTCTTTGCCCCATCCACAGAGCCGGATGAGTATGAGAAGGTGGCAGAGTGTCTCACCTATGATAATATGATGGGGCCAATGCTTTACAATGATGTCATATATGCGCCAGATGAACTGAATCTGGACTACCATGAGAGCCCAAATGGAGTGGCGCTGGGATATGCAGGCTACAAGGAACAGGACTGCACCAGCAGATTTTACAGGCTTGCGGTTTCAAATGTGCTCTATGAGTCGGATGACAGCTCAGAGCCTTTTCTGGAATTGTATGGAGCAGAGTATAACTGCTATACTCCTATAGCCTGCCTTGAGAAAGAGGATAGCTGAAAAAATGACGCAGTCTTTCTCATATGGGACGAGGACTGGGAGAACGAGTCCGCATATGCAAGCGACAGGGTAGGCTACACCGAGTGCCAGAAGGAACTGATTGAAAGCCTTGAATATACCTATGGTGAGGTGGAATATTCTGCTTCGGATTTTTCAGACTATGATGCCTTTTTTACAATAAGAGGATATAAGACTATTAAGGAAGCTGAGGAGAAGGAAGTGCCATACGGAGACTGGGTGGGAATCATCCTGGTAAAGGACAATAAGTTTTATTATGGCAATTACAATAACAGAATAAGAGGCAGCCAGCTCAATGCGCTTCTCAGTGTTTTGAGAGGAAATTAAGATAAATAGTAAAAAAGTTATAAATAAAAAAGGAAAAATGCAAAAGCCGTCGAATTATAAAAATGTAGGTTGATTATTAAGGAGACAAGCATGACAATTCGAGAACAGATTGAAGCAATGGAAAAGGAAAACCTAAGTCCATATGCATGTCGTAGTGTCGATTCCAGAGGACGTGACAAGGATGAGCCACAATGTGATATCAGACCGGTATTCCAGCGGGACAGAGACCGTATTTTACATAGCAAGGCTTTTAGAAGGCTGAAGAACAAGACACAGGTATTTTTAGACCCAAGAGGAGACCATTACAGGACGAGAATGTCCCACACTCTTGAGGTGTCGCAGAATGCCCGGACTATTGCC
>CAVFAM010000117.1:0-11900 GCA_963620375.1 Bacteroidaceae bacterium | reverse complement strand
CTTCCTGGACATTATATAATCTTCAACGAGTATGGTTACTGTGACAAAAAATACTGGGACATCACCTATCACGAGCATACAGATGATTACAAGTCCACAGTTGAAAAAGTTTCATACCTTGTAAGAGACGCAGTCAAAAGGCAGATGATATCAGATGTGCCTGTGTGTACTTTTTTATCAGGGGGGCTTGACTCATCCATTGTTACCTCCCTTGCCTACAGCTACCTGAATGGTGAAAAGCTCAATACCTTCTCATTTGATTTTAACGAGAATGATATATATTTTGCCTCCAACAGCTTCCAGCCTGAGCGTGATGAGCCTTATGTAAATATAATGCTTGAGCGCTTCCCAACAAATCACGAGTATCTGCGCTGTGATGAAAAGCAGCTCTTTGACTCCCTCTTTAGATCAGTCACAGCAAAGGATGCCCCAGGCATGGCAGATGTGGATGCCTCCCTCCTCTTTTTCTGCTCTCTTGTAGCAGCTAAAAACAAGGTTGCCCTGACAGGCGAGTGTGCTGATGAAATATTTGGCGGCTACCCTTGGCTGTACCGCCCAGAGCTTATGAACAAGGACGATTTCCCTTGGTCAGCAGACTCTGATGCCAGAACCATGCTCCTGTCTCCGGAATGGCAGAACAGGCTGGAATTAAACGACTATGCCCATGATGCCTACAAAACCTCACTCTCAAGGCTTGATTTGCCAGCAATGGAAGCTGCAGAAAAGAGACGGTTCGAGATTGGCTATCTAAATATAAAATGGTTCATGCAGACTCTGCTTGACAGAATGGATAGAGCCAGCATGTATTCAGGACTTGAGGCAAGGGTTCCATTTGCAGACCACCGGATAATAGAATATGTATACAGTATTCCATGGAGCATGAAATATCAAAACGGGGTGGAAAAAGCCCTGCTTAGAAAGGCAACGTATGACCTATTGCCTGAGGAGCTTTCAAAACGCAAAAAAAGCCCATACCCTAAGACCTATCATCCTGGATATGAGGCTTTACTAAAGGATGCCTTAACTGAAATTATCTCAGATAAGACCTCTCCTGTCCTTCCGTTATTTGATATTGAAAAGGTCAAGGCATTTATAGCCGCTCCAAAGGAGCTTGGCAAGCCTTGGTATGGTCAGCTCATGGCTGGTCCACAGCTTATGGCTTACTATATCCAGCTCAACTACTGGATGAAGCAGTATCAGCTTGAACTGCCATAATGAATATACAGAAAAACTGCCACCAACCAAACCTGCCACCAGATAACCTGCCACTGGCAGTTTTTCTGGATACATTGCAACTGGCAGCTTCTTTTGCGCATTTTGGCATATAAAATTCAGGATAGCCAGCATGGCTATCCTGATGTAATGAGTACAAATAAATCAACATATCTGCATGATTACCAGGCAATAACTGCATATCGTAATACCTAGATGCACAAAACAAATTAATTTATGAATTAAATAGACTTAAGAAGCTCTGTCTTTTTCTCAATGAACTCCTGCTCAGTGATTTCACCGGCTGCAAGCTGGTTTTTATAAGCTCTGAGCTGTTTAGTCAGCTCTATTGTGGACTGACCGCCAAGGTTTGTTTTCTGCATATGGGCTTCTGCTGTGGCTGTCTGCTGAGTATCTGCGCCCACATTCGTTACTGTATGGGAAGCTGATACTGCACTTGTATCTGATGCTACACCTGCATGTGATGCCATATCGTTAGTCACAACTGACTTCAAATCAACCTCTGCACCACCATCAGCCTTGCTGCCTGACTTTGCCGCAGCTTCCAGTCCTGATTTAATTCCAAACCTATGCTTGGATTTATCCTTTGGTGCATCCTCAGATTTGACTTTTGTCTCTACCTTTTGTAACTTTTCTTTTTCTCTATCTTTGTCTTTTTCTTTCTTTTCACTGGCAGACTGGCTCTTTGACGCAGCAGCTTCCTCCTCGTCGTCAGCCTTATCCATGGCAATCAGAATAATAACCACAACCAGATCCGCAATAATCAGTGTCATGATAAGCTTAAAGCCCATATCATACATATCAAGATAACTGTTATATACCTTGACATTCTGATTATAGTTTTCTATGCTGCCTGATATTATGGAATTGTCAGCACTGGCATCAATATTCTGCTGTATCTCCGCAAGCCTCAGCTCTGTATCCTTCATGCTGGTTTTCACCTCACCAGACCATGTTATGCCTACTGCCAGCACACCTATTGCAAATATTAGAAATATAATGGCTAAAACTCTGTTTGCTTTCTTCTTCATAACTAATCCAAGGCTATTGCCTCATTCTCCTGCCTTCTTAAAATATCATATTCATCAAGCTGTATTCCCAAATCAACGTAAAAAATCTGCTGTGGATGTGGGCATGACTCCATTGCCTCCCCCTTTTCATCCTCCATTGCTTTTACAGTGACTGTAATGTTGTCTCCATTCGGCTTCATCACTTCGATTTCTTCGCCTACAGAGAATTTGTTTCTCTGCTCTAAGCGGTACATACCCTTTTCGTTAGGTTTACCAACTATTCCCAGATAGGTATAGCCCTTCTCATAGGTATTGTTATCATATATCTGGGTCTCCTCTGTTGGTTTTCCATAGAAGAAACCTGTTGTAAACTGTCTGTAGGTACAGCTTGTAATCTGGTCAAGATACCAAGGCATATTCTCCTTATACTTCTCAGGAGATTCGAGGTAATCATCTATAGCCTTTCTGTAGGTTCTGGCAACAGTTGCCACATACAGGGCTGTCTTCATACGTCCCTCGATTTTGTAGCTGTCAATTCCAGCATCAATCAGGTCTGGAATATGCTCTATCATGCACAAATCCTTTGAATTAAAAATATATGTGCCACGCTCATTCTCGTATACCGGCAGATACTCTCCTGGGCGCTTCTCCTCCACAACAGAGTACTTCCATCTGCAAGGATGGGTGCAGGCTCCACGGTTTGCATCCCTGCCAGTAAAATAATTAGACAACAGGCATCTGCCAGAGTATGAGATACACATGGCTCCGTGGATAAATGTCTCAATTTCCATCTTATCATCTATTTTTGAGCGGATTTCCTTGATTTCACGCAGGGAAAGCTCTCTGGCTGTTACCACTCTGCTGGCTCCCAAATCCCACCAGAACTTGTAGGTTCCGTAGTTGGTATTATTTGCCTGGGTGCTCACATGCCTGTCAATATCCGGGCATTCTTCCTTTGCAATCATAAATATTGCAGGGTCCGCAATAATAAGGGCATCCGGTCTGTCCGGCTTCATCTGGTTTAATTCCTTAAAATAAGCCCTGACACCATCCAAGTCATAATTGTGGGCAAGAATATTTGCTGTCACATAGACCTTCACATTATGGGCATGGGCAAATGCGATGCCCTCTGCCATCTCTTCATAGCTGAAGTTCCTGGCCTTTGCCCTGAGTCCAAATGCCTCTCCACCTATATACACAGCGTCTGCACCATATATAACGGCTATCTTAAGTACCTCAAGGCTGCTTGCAGGTACCAGTAATTCTATATCTCTCATATTTTCTCCTATAAAAACTGCTCGATTATCCAAGCAACTGTATCTCTAAAATTTTGCTATCAATCTATCTTCACAGACACAGTAATTCCATCTCCCACCGGGAGTACAGATGTAACCAAATCCTCCCTGTGTGTCAGCTCATACAGATACTCCCTCATTCTCTTGTAGATTGTCCTGTTTCTCCGCTCCACAATAAAATGGGACTCTATGATGTCCCCATCCTGAAGCACGTTATCAGATACCAGTACTCCATCCTTTTTAAGGAGCCTTAATACATCTGACATAAAATTGATATACTGTCCCTTTGCGGCATCCATAAAAATCATGTCAAAGGGTTCCTCTATGGTCTTAAGCACCTCAGTGGCATCTCCCTCCAAAAGGGTAATCTGTCCTGTTTTGCCAGCTCTCTCAAAGTTTTTTCTCGCTATAGGTATTCTCTTGTCATAATTTTCTATGGTGACAATCTGACACCCTGCCGGGGCATATTCAGCCATCAAAATTGCCGAAAAACCAACCGCAGTCCCTACCTCGAGAATACGCATTGGTTTTTGCATTGTGAGAAGTAATTTCAAAAAGCTCTGCATGTCCTTGCGGATTATGGGAACATAGCTGTCTAAAGCTTCCCTCTCAATCTGGTCAAGAATTGCCGTATTCCCCTTATCAAGGGAATTAATATAAGTCACCAGTCTCTCATCTACTATCATTACTGCTTACTCCGCTTCTGACTCCTGCTCTGTCTCTGTATCTACAGGAGCAAGACCTTCCGTTGATTCCTCGGACTGGGTACTGCTTTCAGTACTCTCCTCTGTATTTTCCTCTGCTGCTGCCATGACTACCATCATTTCCTTGGGAGTCATTGACGTGTTTAATGTATACACGCCAGCCTTAATCTTTTTAGAATATGCAGACAACTTAAGCTGTATCTGGAACAAATTAGCATCCCTGACAAGCCCCTTTGTCTCAAGCTCTTCTCCAAGCTCCTTTGCGCTCATGCCATCTGTAACCTGTATAGTCACATCTTTTCCCGGAGCCTTATCAATAGCTGTCTCTGTAAAGACACGATAGCCAAAATCATAGGCTGTCTTACTTATTCTCACTGCTGCATAGACAATGAGAAGTATAACCATTATTGTAAAAGCTACTTTAATAAATTTAAACAAAGCCTTGTTGAACTGCATTCTACTCTCCTATACTTCCATTATAATAGGCATTATCATTGGACGTCTCTTTGTCTCTTTCCAGACAAACTCACCTAATGAATCCTTGATTTCGTTTTTGATTTTGCCCCAGTCTGTAATGTTTCTATCCATGCATTTCTCCATGGTTGCGTCTAAAACAGTCTTTGCCTCATCCATAAGGCTCTCTGAATTTCTGACATATACAAAACCTCTTGATACAATATCAGGTCCTGCAAGCACCTGGCCAGAACCACTCTCAAGGGTCATGACAACGATGATGATTCCATCCTCAGCAAGCTTCTGTCTGTCTCTTAAAACGATATTTCCTACATCGCCGACACCAAGTCCATCTACCATGATATTTCCTACATGGACTCTGCCTGTAACCTTTGCCTCATTCTCATCTATCTCAAGCACGTCTCCTGAAGAAAGAAGCTTTATGTGCTCTGTATCATAGCCAAGCTCCTCTGCAATCTTTGCCTGGGCAACAAGGTGCTTATACTCTCCATGCACTGGAATAGAGTACTTTGGATTAACCAGCTGGTATATAAGCTTGATATCCTCCTGACATGCGTGTCCTGATACATGCACATCCTGGAATATAACATCAGCACCCTTCATCATCAGCTCATTTATGATTCCTGTTACAGACTTTTCATTGCCCGGTATAGGGTTTGAGCTGAATACTATACAGTCATTTGGCTTTATGGCAACCTTTCTGTGGGTTCCATTTGCCATTCTTGAAAGTGCTGCCATGGACTCACCCTGACTGCCTGTTGTGATAATGACAGTCTGCTCGTCCGGATAGCTCTTTAATATGTCTACATCAATTAAGATATTGTCTGGCAGTGTAAGATAACCAAGCTCAGAAGCAATAGAAATAATATTAACCATGCTTCGTCCCTCAATCGCAACCTTACGTCCAAACTTTTCTGCCGAGTTAATAATCTGCTGCACTCGGTCTACATTAGACGCAAATGTGGCAATGATGATTCTCTGGTTCTTGTGGTCAGAGAAGATATTATCAAGTGCCTTTCCTACTGATTTTTCAGACTGTGTGAAGCCAGCCCTCTCAGCATTTGTACTGTCACATAAAAGTGCAAGCACGCCCTTTTTACCAATCTCTCCAAATCTCTGTAAGTCGATTGGGTCTCCAAATACAGGTGTGTAATCCACCTTGAAATCTCCTGTGTGTACTACTATTCCTGCAGGAGAATAAATTGCAAGTGCTGCTGCATCCTGAATACTGTGGTTAGTCTTAATGAACTCCACTCTGAAGCATCCAAGATTAATATGCTGACCATATTTTACCACCTTGCGCTTTACTTTTTTGAGCATATCATGCTCCTCAAGCTTGTGCTCGATTATTCCTATTGTGAGCTTTGTGGCATAAATTGGCACATTGATGTCCTTGAGCACATAAGGGATTGCTCCGATATGATCCTCATGACCATGGGTGATAAAAAATCCCTTGACCTTGTCGATGTTATCCTTTAAATAGCTCACATCCGGGATTACTAAGTCTATTCCAAGCATATCGTCCTCTGGAAATGATAAACCGCAATCCACAACAATAATACTGTCTTCATACTCAAAGGCAGTAATATTCATTCCAATCTGCTCTAATCCACCTAATGGAATGATTTTAAGCTTACTCGTATTCTGTTTTTCTTTTTTCAAAATATTACCTCCAATTATTTTTTCACGTCCACATTAGTATTCTAATGCTGTCTCTTCATCTGTGAGTTCGGAGAATATTTTAGCAAGTGCAGAAAATTCTACATCATCTTCAACCATTTGATAAACTACCTCTTCATCATCAGTGCTTACTTCTTTTAATATATATGCTTCACAGTCTCCGTCTTCTTCACCTTCGGAAACTAAAAGATATCTTATTCCATTGAGCTGTGTCTCTTCCTCCACAGCAAACTCTACTACTTCCTGTGTATCTGGGTCTGTAAATTTAATCTTTTCCATCTATCTATGATTCTCCTGAATTACGCAAAAAATCAAGGTATCCCTGCAGAATAAATATAGCCGCAATCTCATCTACATACTCCTTGCGGTTCTCTCTGCGAATCCCTGTCTCCATCATCGAACGGTCTGCGGCAACTGTTGTAAGGCGCTCATCCCACAGGACAACCTCAAGCCCTGTACGTCTCTCGAGCATCTCCTTAAACTCTTTGGTCTTCTCGCAGCGTTCTCCCTCTGTGTTGTTCATGTTCTTTGGATAGCCCAGCACGATTTTCTCTACACCGTACTGACCTATCAGCTCTTCAATCCTTGCAAGTGTCTGGCGCAGCTTGGATGGTGATTTTCTGCGCACTATCTCAACTCCCTGAGCTGTGATAAGCAGTTCATCACTGACTGCAACACCTACTGTCTTTGAACCAAAATCAAGTCCTAATATTCTCATATTTAGAAATTGTTCTCAATATATGTCTTGAGAACTTCCTCCACCAACTCGTCTCTCTCAACTTTCATAATCAGACTTCTGGCATTATTATGGCTGGTGATATATGTCGGGTCTCCTGACATAATATATCCCACTATCTGATTTACAGGATTATACCCCTTTTCACTGAGGGCACGATAAACTATCTCCAGGACATCCTTTACCTGAAGCTCCTGCTCTTTTTGTACTGTAAAAAATTGTGTATTATTTATATTCTCCATACGCTCACACCCTTTGTCCTATAATTGTATACGAAATTCTCACAAAATACAACCTATATCTTCTGCATAAGGTAGACTTCATCATTCAAAGGCTCAACTATTTTACCTGTCACAAGCATATTTTCCACATTCTGGTCTGTTTCAAGTGCTACCTTGACATATTCCTTTGTGTATCCCACAAAGTAATCTTTTCCGTCTATTGTGGTCTTTTCCTCAAAGAGTACCTCCTTATCCATGCCAAGATAATGGTCCCTGTATTCCTTTGACATCCTGTTTCCAAGCTCGATAAGGACTGCGCTCCTCTTTGTCTTTATATCCTCCGGCACCTGATTATCCATTACCGCTGCCCTGGTGCCCTGCCTCTTTGAATATTTGAAAATATGCATCTCATAAAAATGGATTTTCTGCAAGTATTCCCTTGTGGTCTCAAACTCCTCATCAGTCTCAGCCGGGAAGCCCACAATCACATCTGTTGTGATGGCAGGGTAATCAAAGTACTTTCTCAAAAGCTCACAGCTTCTCTCGTATTCCTCTGTTGTATACCGTCTGTTCATGCGCTTTAATGTAGCATCACAGCCACTCTGTAACGACAGGTGGAAATGAGGACATACCTTTTCAAGCTTAGACAGCTCCGCTGCAAACTCCTCTGTAATAAGTCTTGGTTCAAAGGAGCCCAGTCTTATTCTTTCCACTCCATCTACCTTGTGTACCTCCTGTATCAGGTGGAGCAGGTTGTCGTCACAGTCAATACCATAGGAGCTTAAATGAATACCTGTAAGCACAATTTCCTTAAAGCCATTATCTGCCAGACGCCTGACCTCTGCCAGTACATTTTCTATGCTTCTGCTCCTCACCCTGCCTCTTGCATAAGGGATAATACAGTAGCTGCAGAACTGGTTACAGCCATCCTGCACCTTGATAAAGGCTCTTGTATGCTCAGCTGTCTTTGACAGGTTAAGCTCCTCAAACTCCTGCCTGTTGTCATTTATATCTATCACTGCATTTTCTGTAAAGGAAGGCTTATCTGTCTCCCCCTTCTCTGCAATATACTCATCGATAAGCTGCACAAGCTCATGCTTTTTGTTATTTCCTATGATGATGTCAATTGCCAGATCCTCAAGTGCTTCTTTTTCCTTAGTCTGCACATAGCAGCCAGCACCTACGACTATGGAATCCGGATTCATCTTCTTTGCCCTGTGAAGCATCTGTCTCGATTTTCTGTCTGCCATATTGGTGACAGAGCATGTATTTATAACATAGACATCTGCTTTTTCTGAAAATGGCACTATCTCGTAGCCAGCCTCCTCCAGCATCTGCTGCATAGCTTCTGTCTCATATGCGTTTACCTTACAGCCTAAATTATGCAATGCGGCTTTTTTCATTATTTTAACTCCTATATCAATTGACTTTTTCATCGAAAACCATTACTATCATCTTATAAAAGTAATTAAGGAGGTTTTCCTATGAAAACAGTACAGATTTCATTAAATTCTATTGGAAAAGTTAAATCATTTGTTAATGCAATCACTCAGTTTGACTTCGATTTTGATTTAATCTCCGGCAGATATGTTATTGACGCAAAATCCATCATGGGAATTTTCAGTTTAGATTTATCTAAGCCTATCGATTTAGCAATACATACCGAGACAAATCTCGATGAGATTATGGAAGTTTTGAAGCCATACATTATTGAGTAATCAAATAATTTCTTTTACAAGCTGAAGACCTGAGTTATCAGGTCTTCTTTTTTTTCTACTCTGCATCTACCCTGATATGCTCTGTTGTCTCAATGGCAGTCTGCATCAGGGCATCAATTGTGTCATCAAGCTTTCTCTCTGACTTTTTGATATAATTAATATTTGGCTTTGTAACAGGATGCTTTGCTACAAAGATTGTACAGCAGTCCTCATATGGCAGGATTGATGTCTCATAGGTATCAATCTTGTTTGATATATCAATTATATCATTTTTATCCATTGCAATAAGCGGACGGTATACAGGAAGCTCACATACCTCGTTTGTGACAGCAAGTGACTGCATTGTCTGGCTGGCAACCTGTCCTATACTCTCTCCTGTGATAAGTCCAAGGCACTTTCCTTCTTTTGCAAAATGTTCTGCAATCTTCATCATATATCTGCGCATGATGATTGTAAGCTCATCATGTGGGCACTTCTCATATATTTCAAGCTGGATATCAGTAAAATTAACCACATGCAGATTAATAGGTCCTGAATATCTGGCAACCTTCTTTGCCAGGTCTATAACCTTCTGCTTTGCCCTCTCACTTGTGTATGGTGGTGCATGGAAGTATGTTGCCTCAAGCACGACGCCTCTCTTCGCAATCATATATCCGGCAACAGGGCTGTCTATTCCACCTGATAATAAGAGCATAGCCTTGCCTGCTGTTCCAAGAGGCATGCCTCCTGGTCCCTTAAGCTCCTCTGAATATATGTTAATCATAGGTCTGATTTCGATATTGATAAGCACCTCTGGATTGTGTACATCTACTTTTGTCTCAGGGAAGGCTTCAAGCACCTTCTCTCCAACGGCTGCATTAATCTCCATTGAAGTCATAGGATAATTTTTTCTGGCACGTCTGGCATTGACCTTGAAAGTGAAGTTTTTATCCTTGTATACATTGTTGATATGCTCTATGACAGCCTCCGCAAGCCTGTCAAAGCCCTCATCCTCATGCAGCTCCACCGGGCATATTCCAACAATACCGAATACCCTCTGCAGGGCTGCTACTGTCTCATCATAATCGTAGTCTCCCTCTGTCTCAACATATACTCGTCCAGACTCTTTTCTAACCTCAAAATTACCATCCACGTCCTTAAGCGCATATCTGATATTTTTTACCAGAGCGTCCTCAAAGACATAACGGTTCTTTCCCTTTATGGCAATCTCAGCATATTTAATCAAAAAAGTTCTATACATATTTTCTCCTTATCTGCGTGTGTATTTCTGCAATTTGGGAATGACATCCTGCATGACCTCGATGGCATAGTCAATTTCCTCAATTGTAGTATCCACACAAAAACTAAATCTAACTGTAGAATCAAGCAATTCGTTTGGCAGTCCTATTGCTTTTAATGTAGCACTGACTGCCGGCTTGTTTGAGGAGCAGGCACTTCCTGCTGATACATATATATTCTTATCCTCAAGTGTATGGAGAATAACCTCAGCTCTCACTCCCTGTATGCTCACACTCACAATATGAGGTGCGCTGGTCTTGTCTGTCAGTCCATTGACAGTGACTCCGTCTATCTTTGTGACCTCATCTATGAAATGTGTCTTTAATTCATACATTGCCGCTATCTTTGTATCAAGGTCTGTGTAGATTTCCTCTGCCGCCACACCAAGTCCTGCTATTGCAGGGACATTTTCTGTGCCAGACCTCATGCCCTTCTGCTGGCCTCCGCCATAGATAATCGGCTTGATTTTGGTCTTGTCCTTTATATATAAAAATCCACTTCCCTTTGGTCCATGTATCTTGTGACCACTGACTGAAAGCAAATCACAGCCCATATTCTTAGGGCATATAGGCATTTTACCATAAGACTGGATAGCGTCCACATGAAAAAGCGTGTTGGGATTAATTTCCTTTATCAGCTTTCCAGCCTCTGCAACAGGCATTACAGCCCCTATCTCATTATTGACCTGCATTATGGATACCAGTATTGTATCCTGTCTCACAGCAGCCTTAAGCTCATCCAGAGATATCCTGCCATCATGGTCCACGTCAAGATAAGTGACCTCAAAGCCATTATCCTCCAGAAATTTCATGGTGCTTGCTACAGAAGCATGCTCAACCTTTGTAGTGATGATATGCTTTCCTGCCCTCTGGTTTGCCATGGCACTTCCGATTATGGCAAGGTTATTTGACTCTGTACCACCTGATGTGAATACGATTTCCTTTTCCTGGCATTTGAGGGTTTTGGCAATCTTCTTTTTTGCCTCATTTATATACTTTTCTGCGACTACACCCTTCATGTGCAGGGATGATGGATTACCATAGTCCTGTGTCAGAAGTAAAACCATCTTATCTGCCGCAGCTTTAGAACAGCGCGTTGTCGCTGAATTATCCAAATATGCTTCCATCTGTGCTCCTTTAATCCAATCTGTATACAAGCATGGCAAGTGCTGCCATTCCTGCTGTCTCAGTTCTCAAAATCCTTCTTCCAAGGCTTATCCTGTGCATTGAAGGGCTTTCATCAACCATAGCAATCTCTTCCGGTGCAAAGCCACCCTCCGGACCTACAATTATGCCTATGCTCTGCGCAGGATTTTCTGCAATGCCATCAATAATCTCTCTGGTTGCATCCATTCCTCTCTCGTTTTCGTATGGCACCAGAGTGATGTCCAGCTCCTTAGCCATCTCAAGTGCCTGCTTGTACTTTACAGGATGTGAGATTTTAGGAATAATCGTGCGCTTTGATTGCTTTGCCGCACTCTCTGCTATGTTCTGCCAGCGCTCGATTTTTTTATCGACTTTCTTCTCATCCAGCTTCATGACACAGTTTTTC
>CAVFAM010000116.1:0-2021 GCA_963620375.1 Bacteroidaceae bacterium | reverse complement strand
CATATCCACAACCGCTTTTATCATAACAAGATAGTCATGCTGCAGTTCCTCAATATCTGTATAAATTCCACCATCAACCGGTGATTCTTTTTCTTTTATCTGTCCTGTTTCTATGATTTCATCATACATTTTGTGAATATCTGCCTGCATCTTCTCAAGCGTCTGCACAAGCATATATACTGTTTCTTTCTTACCTACAACACAGATTCGACCATAGATACAGCATCTTGTAAAAAATGTTTTCTTCATCATTCCACTTGCCTTGATTCTTGCTTCAATTTCACGCCTTTCATAGTCTGATATGCGAAAACTGATTGTCGGATTCTTATGAACTCCGCTCACTAAATATCACCCCCCATTCCCTGTACCAGGCATAAATTCCTCATTAAGTTTATCAGCCATTTCAATCTGCTCTGTCGGAAACATATGTGCATAGTGAAATGTGATTGTCTGGCTCTCATGTCCAACCCTGTTTCCAATGGCTACCGCTGAAAAACCCAGGCGAATAAGTAAAGAAATGTGCGAATGCCTAAGATCATGAATTCTTATTCTCTTTACTCCAGCCGCTTTAGCTCCCCTGCTCATCTCGTGATGCAGATAAGATTTTGTAATCTGAAATATTCTGTCATCTCTTCCATATCCATACAGCATTCCGATAAACTGTCTTAACTCTTCTACCAGAAAATCAGGAATTACAACATCCCTTCTGCTCTTTTCCGTCTTAGGATCTGTGATGATATCTTCACCATTGATATACTGATAAGACTTTGTGATATGAAGTTTCTTATTCTCAAAATCAATATCTGCCGGTGTCAGAGCAAGCAGTTCACCTTCCCTTATTCCACACCAGTAAAGAATCTGGAATGCATAATAAGATATTGGCTTGTCTTTTACACATTCTATGAACTTGAGATATTCTTCTTTTGTCCAGAAATCCATCTCATCAGCTTTACCTTTACCAATCGTTCCTGCCTTTTTTACGGGATTTTCTCTCAGATTGTAAAATCGTACTGCATGATTAAATATGGCTGACAGCTCTGACTGCATTGTTTTCAGATAAGTCGGCTTATATGGCTTGCCATCTGCCTGTCTCTTCTTAATCATCTCATTCTGCCATTTGATAATATCCGCAGGACTGATTTCATTCATCTTCTTGTCCTTGAAATATGGAATCAGCTTCTTCTGAAAGATAACATCCTTTGTACGCCATGTGTTAAGCTTTGGCTTAGGCTTTAAATCTTCCTCATATAGCTTATAGAAGTCTTCAAATCTCATATCCAGATTTGTTGCCTGCTGCAGCAGAAACTTCTGCTCATACTCCAATGCCTCCTTTCTTGTCCTAAAGCCTCTCTTTAGCTTTCTTTTGTTTTTACCTGTCCAATCGTTGTAGTGGAAGGAGACATACCATGTCCCCCTCGCCTCATCCTTGTATGCTGCCATACAACTGCTCCTTTCCCTTATGCTGTCTTATCGCATAAGTCATATACTTTACTGTCAAGATACTTGCGACTTACTCTGCCGGCTCTGACATAGAATCCTTTAGCAGAAAGCTCCTTATTGGCTTCTCTTATTACTTTGTATGCATGAGATACTGATACATCAAGCATCTCAGCAACCTCTTTTGCTGTGTAATATAACTTTTCCATGGTGCATTCACCTCCTCTCCCCGGCAATTGCCGGTATGTATGTCAAATTTGCTTTTACAAATATGATATCTCTGCTTCTGTCTCATAAAAACCGAGTATACTTACGAATTGCACATAATTATTCGTAAGTTTTTACGCTTGTTTCATATAATTGGGATAATTTTTGAAAATAAAAAGAAATGTGATAATAGAAAATACCTATGACACTTCTGTTTAGTACTCATTAATATCTGTGGTACTATCAAAACAGGTATCATATAGGTATCACGATAAAATCAAAACCACCGGCTCAGCCGGTGGTTTGTTCACGCCCTATAAGGGCTCGTTACCGGCGTTTGAGTCTAAAGACTCATCGAATGGGTTCGCCAGCCGCAA
>CAVFAM010000115.1:0-6059 GCA_963620375.1 Bacteroidaceae bacterium | reverse complement strand
ACTCTTGACTGTCCGTCACTGTTACTGCCTGATGCTCCAGTCTGTCCACTTACTTTGCCGGCATTCTCTGGCTTATCACTGCCTGACTTTACTTCTGCACCTTCCTGCTTGGCAGCTGAAGCCTCAGTCCTATCAAGCTCTCCCTGTTCAATCTGCTCAATAACATCCATACAAGCTGTATATCCGATGTCATACAAAGGCAGCTCGATTGTGGTAAGGGGCGGCTTGTAGAAGTTTGACAGCTCCCTGTTATCAAAACCCATCACAGAGATGTCCTCTCCAGGAACCATGCCCTTTTCCTCCAGCCTGTCATAGACACCGCCAGCCATAATATCATTCATGCAGAAAATCGCTGTGACATTCTGGGACAGGAGATAGTCTGTGTTGTCATAGCCTGACGCTCTCGTCCAGTCTCCCTCCACTATGATGTCCGGATTGAAAAACAGCTTGTGGTCAAACATAGCCTTCTGGTAGCCCAGCAGACGGTCATGGGTATGTATACTGTTTTCCTTGCCGGCTATGACACCGATATTGGTGTGTCCCATGGAAATAGCATAGTTTACTATATCGTAGGCGCCACTCTTATCATCCACGACTACAGATGGATAGCGGTCTGACTTGGTATAGCCGTATGCCATGCTGGCTGGCACAGTCATCTTGTCCGGAAAGCATTTGAGTATTCTCTCATGGGCTGTCACATACACGATTCCGTCAACCTGCTTGGATATCAGCTCCTTGATTTCCTTATTTATCACAGAAAAAAACTTATCTCCTGTGTAGTAGCTGTCTCCAAACTTCTTGTATAATCTGAGATTGGTGAGCAGGATATGGTAGCCCCTCTCCTCACAGCATTTGGTAATTCCATCTATAATCTCTGGTGCGCAGAAGATTGTAATATCCTCTACAATAACACCAATTGTCTTTGTCCTTCTGGTTTTCAGGTTCTTGGCAACATAGTTAGGTGTGTAATTCAATTCTTCGATTGCTTTTAAAACACGCTGCTTTGTTTCCTCACTGGCATTTGGCTTCCCGTTTAAAATATTGGAAACTGTTGCTATGGACACATTACAATACTTGGCAATCTCCTTGATTGTTACCATGGTTTTCCCCCTTGAATTTTTGTATATTATCTCAAAAAACCGGCACAGATACAATACTATTACTTAGTCCTGCGCACATGCTCCTTCAAAGTCTTTTTAATGACAGCAATATCCAGAGGTTTGGCAATGTGGGCATTCATTCCTGCTGCAAGACACCGCATTTCATCCTCCTTAAAGGCATTTGCAGTCATTGCAATAATAGGAATCTCCCTTGCATCACTGCGGCCTAAGGCACGGATTGCCTTTGTGGCAGTGACACCATCCATGACAGGCATCATCATATCCATAAGGATTGCATCGAAAAATCCCGGCTCATTGGAATTAAATAATTCTACAGCCTGAGCTCCGTTTACCACTGTGATAATCTCTGCTCCCTCGTCACTTAAAAGCATCTCTGCAATCTCAGCGTTAAGCTCGTTATCCTCAACCAACATCAGGCGCAGTCCGTGGATATCTATGTTTTCTCCCTCGTTTTCTGCCTCAAGCTCCTCTGGTGAAGGTGCTATCTCAAACGGAATAGTAATCTCGAATGTAGTGCCCACGCCCTCTTCACTGGATATGTCTATGCTTCCACCCATCTGGTCTAGGAGTGCCTTTACAATCGCCATGCCCAGTCCGATTCCCTGATATGTGGTTCTCATATCATTTTTTGCCTGGACAAATGGCTCAAAAATATGCTTCAAAAACTCCTGGCTCATGCCAATACCAGTATCCGAGATAATCCATTTGTATATGCACTTGTCATCCTCAGCCGGATAGCTCTGTACGATTGTTGTAATCTTGCCCCCTGGCTTATTGTATTTAATACAGTTTCCATAAATATTCAGGAAAATCTGCCTCAGATGAACAGGACTGCCGTAGATGTATGGATAAGGAATAAAGGATTTATTTTTCTCATATTCCCACTGGATACCAGCTTCCACAGCCCGTCCTATAATTATATTTACCACATCCTTTGTCAAATCCACAATACTCACAACCTCGTGGGTGAGCATTGCATCTCCGCCCTCAAGCTTACTCATCTGTAAGACATCACTGATTAAGGACAGCAGATGGTTTGCCGACAGCATCATCTTGTCATGGTTTTCCTTTACCAGTCTGGCATCGTCAAAATGAGCCTTGTCTATATTCAGAAGTCCGATAATACCATTTAAAGGAGTCCTTATATCATGGCTCATCCTCCTCAGGAAGTTGGTCTTTGCCTCGTTTGCAAGTCTCGCATCCTCCGCAGTCTGCTTAAGCTGCTGCTGATATTCCAGCTCCTTGCGCTTCTGGGCATCAATCTGCTGCATGAGAAAGAGCACCTTGTCAACCTGGCCATTTTCATCACAGCTCTGCACAATGTAGCGTGCAGACAGCCACTCCCCCATCTTGGATAGATAATCCAGCGAGATAGTATTGGTGTATGAGAGTCTCTCTGCCAGTGTGCTGTGGTCACAAAACTCCTCCAGCTCTGCCCTGTAATCCTCTGATGCGAAATTGTATATGACATTTAAAAATGCGCTCTGGGCAGTCTCCACATATCTGGAATCATCCATTACAAAGTGTCCGTCTGCAAATACCTCCTTGTAGGTATCTGCCTTTAAATCCACGCTGAACACCTGCCAATATAGACAGCTTATGGCTCCAATGACCTCATTTTTCCTGATTGAATCTGCCAGCGACTTTTCCAGTACGGTTTTCTCATTTCTGAGCACCTGGTTCTCTGACACATCTATAAAGGTTGTCACAACACATCTCTCACCCTGTGGGGATATAAAGGCTTCTGAGCGGGCAATTATATTTTTCTGCTCTCCCACATAGCTTGTGACTGTACACTCAAAATCAACTGCCACATCATCTGTATGCAGTGCCCTAAGCTTATTTATCACGCTGTCATCAGTATAATTAACTCTTACCAGCATATTTTCGACTACAGGCAGCACCTCTTCTACTGTCCTTACTCCAAGAATACGGAGAGCCTCCGCATTCATATGAAGCAGCCTGTGCTCTGGCAGGGTGTATGATATGACACCACAATTCACCATATCCAGCAGGCTCTTGTAGTAATCATCTGCCCATATTCTCTTCTGCTCCAGATCCCGGTTTCTAAGCGCAAGCTTTTCCTTATTCTGCTCATCAGAGGTCAGGTTGGAGATATGGGTCAGCTCCTGGTTGTAGCCCATAGTGGTAATCTGGTTCCCATGTGATTTGACCTTTTTACCACTGCACCTGACACGGATTTCTCCCCTGTCAGGATGATTATACCTGTATTCTATAACTGCGGTTCCCCTCAGTACATCTGTGCTGTACTCTGTAATCCTGCTGTAATCGTCCGGATGAATATGCGCATCATAAAATCTGAAGCACTCCTCCGGTGAAGCCCCGTCCGGTATGCCAAATATAGCCTGTGTATGCTTATCGACATACATCTTTGCTGCTACACCTATTTCCATTTCTATTTTCCAGAAGCCTATTTCACAGGACTGCATGCACTCGCTTATATCATCAGCTGTGAAACTGCACTCTAATCTCTTCTCCACAAACAACACCCCTTTTGGTTATTAGTCATTTCTTAGTATATTTTACCAGCATTTTATAAAGACCCACAGGGTCTATCGGCTTTGCCAGATGGGAATTCATTCCTGCATCCAGCGTTTTCTTTTTCTCATCATCAAAGGAATCTGCTGTCATAGCAATAATAGGTACTGTGGCTGCATCTGCCCTGCCAAGTCCTCTTACTCTCTGAGTCGCCTCTATTCCATTCATTATAGGCATATGCACGTCCATGAGTATGGCTTTGTAAAAGCCTGTCTCAGACTGGTCAAAGGCTGTAACCGCCTCCTGTCCGTTTTTTGCCACGTCAACAATACAATTGTACTCCTCAAGAATGGTCTTTGCCACAAAAATGTTTAAATCATTGTCCTCAACCAGAAGAATTCTGACATCCCTGAGTGCATCCCCATCACCGATTGTCTCATCCTCCCTGGCTGGAACAGGCGCCGGCTCAACATACAAATCAACCTTAAACTCTGTACCCCTGCCAAGGGTGCTCTTCACCTCTATTGTGCCGTCCATGGCTTCGATAAGGCTCTTTACAATAGGAAGTCCCAGTCCTGTTCCCCTCACTGTATCGCCAATATCAGACCGCTCCTGTATAAATGGGTCATACATATGCTCCAGATAATCCTCGCTCATACCTATTCCATTATCTCTCACATAAAATCTAAGCCCCACCTTGCCATCCTGGCGCTTCTCATCTGAAATGATGTCCTCAGCCAGAAACTCAACAGTACCGCCTGTCGGGGTGAATTTTGCCGCATTGGATAGCAGGTTAAAAAATATCTGGCTGAAACGCAGCCTGTCCACCTTGATACATATTGGTTCAGCCTGCATTTTAAACACAAAGTTTATATCCTTATCGTCCATAAGTGGTCTGATTACTGTCTCAATAGAGTCCTTAAATTCCTCACATGTAAATGGGGCTTCATTTAAGACCATCTCACCATTTTCAATCTTGCTCATATCAAGTATATCGTTGATTAAGCCCAGCAGAAACTTGCTGGAAGAATCAATTTTAGCCAGATAGTCTCTGATAACCTGTATATCATCCTCTTTTTTCGCCAGATGGGTCAGACCTATTATTGCATTCATAGGCGTTCTGATGTCATGGCTCATTCTGGATAAAAACTCTGACTTTGCCTGAGCCGCTGTCTCAGCCCTTTTTACTGCTATCTCGAGCTTGTCATTTTTAGTCCTGATTTCCTGATAGAGCCTCTGCCGTCTCTCATCCTCGATGGTGATATCGCACCAGATGTACACAACAGCGTAACCCGAATTGATAATCAGCCAGCCCGGGTTAGCAAGCTGAATCCATGTAAAGGCTGCTGTTATCAGGAAAAATGCCACAAACAGTATTGATGTGGATTTGCGGTTAATTCTTTTCCAGTGGCTTATCACTATTACAAGTCCTATGGCAGAATAAAGCATAATAGCACCCACGCCCACCGGCATAAAGAGTATGCCTCTTGCATATTCGATTTCATCTGAGAGGGTAAAGAAAAGTCCCGTGAACGGATTTGTAATTGCTATAAGCACATAGGCGATATAGGGCAGCATAATGAAAAATATATTTCTCATTACCCGCCTTGTCTGCCAGTCGTTGTGAATCAAAACATAGGCATAAATGCTCCAGACCGCAGCAAGCAGGGGCATACTGACGACATACATTGTCATAAGAATCTCATATACCCACCAGTTTGTGATGTCATTCATTGCCACAGACGATACAATATCTATGGCACCGCAGATGATGCTGAGTACAAGTACCAGATAAAAGGCATCACTCTGCATGTCTTTTTTGTCGATACCCCTTCGTTCCCTGTCTTTGCGCTCCCTGCGCAGCTTAAACTCCTTTATGAACATAATCAGGAAAACAGCTAAAGCAAATATATCCGTCTCTATGTGCCACATTTTCTCATCCTCCGTATATTCCCATACGTGCATATCCTCTTGGCAATAAATAAATCTAATGCAAAAAAGGAAATAGCCATGCCATTACAGCTTAACTATTCCCTCGACTGTACTTAGTTTTGTCGAAATTCCTAACAAAAAATTATGACTTATTCAGCTTTATTGTACCATAGTGGTTTGGTTTTGTCGAATTATTTTTCCGACATTTTTATGGACTATGTCTTATTTTTCTAAATATTCTGTACATTCATGGTTTAGACTATTTTTCTTTCCGAACCACGCAGTGCATTCTCATGCCCTTGCGTATCTCAAGCTTTTCAACCTTGAGCCCTGCCTTATCACAGCAGCTGTTAACAGTCTCCCTTGTGGCGATTTTCACATCACCATGGCCGCACAGATTGGCAAGTGGGAGCTCTATATGATCCATGAGCCAGAGCAGCAGCTTGTTGTCACTGGTCACATCACGGAGCACCAGCCTGCCGCCTGGGCGCAGACACCTCTTCACAC
>CAVFAM010000114.1:0-7574 GCA_963620375.1 Bacteroidaceae bacterium | reverse complement strand
ACTCCATACTGGGTGCGCACATCCATTCCTGCCACAAGCGGTGTGATACAGGTTCTGACATTCGGAACCCCATCCACCACCATTACGCAGTCTGTACATCTGCCTATCGCACAGAAAATTCCTCTCGGCTTGTGCTCCTTCTTGGTGTATCTGTGAACCATGAGCCCTGCCGCCTTAAGTGCTGCTGCAATTGGTTCTCCCTCGTAGCCTTCAAGCTCTTTTCCATCAAATGTAAATTTTACTAACTGACCTTTTTCCTGAACTCCAAGTATTGGATGCTCCTTTATTCTCTCTGACATAACGTATCTCCTTCCTCGTGACCTACTATGCTAAATCTGGTTTTTCCCAAAGCCTTAAGCTCTGTCCCAGACCTAGCTCAAGCGCCTTTTCATAACAATGCTTGCCCCAGGCTACATCCTCCACCGGCATGCCTCCTACTGAAAAAATCACAACCTGCTCATCAGATTCTCTGCCCTTTCGCTTGCCGTATATGATGTCTCCCAAATCGTACATATCCTTTTTCTCAATCAGGCCATCATGTATCATGTCTGTAAACTTGGAGCCTATGATGTTATTTGCACCAAAGGATGGATATGGAAATTCCTCTGCCCATGCCTCATACAGGGCTGTGTTGTCAACTACCAGCTTGCACTTGTCTGTGTCTGCCATGTAGGCTGCATCCAGCTCAAAGCAGCTCACACCGATTATTAAGGCTCCCGGCTTTATCCATTCTCCCTTAACCAGTGGATAAGTGCTCGGATCTGTGTTTCCCGAATTGGCAAAGGATATTACATCTGTACCCCTGACCAGCTCCTCAACTGTATCTACCGGTCTGATTACCGGTATGTCTGGGTATTTGGCTTTTGCGTATTCTATAAATGCGTTTAAGGACTTTTGTCCTCTTCCTTTTACCTTGATTTCCTTTATATCTGGACACTCTGCTAAAATTGCTGCAAGGGATGTCTTTCCCATGACTCCCGGTCCGCAGATGCCGCAGACTGTGGCATGCTCTGGTGCCAGATATCTGGTTCCGACTCCAGGTATTGCACCTGTTCTCATAGCGCTTAATATATTTGCTGACATCAGAGCAAGCGGTGCGCCTGTGTCCTTGTCGTTTAGCATAACTGTAAGGATTGACCTTGGAAGTCCCTTGGTCTTGTTGTTGCTGTTGCTTCCATACCATTTCATTCCTGCCAGGTCAAAGGGTCCTCCGATATATGCAGGCATTGCCATGAATCTTCTGTCATCGCCCTCGTCTAAGGGCATATTAGGGAAGGGTGATTCCTTTGGAAAAGACACCTGGCTGCCGTGGGAGTTGTGGTTTTCTCCTCCCATCACATAATCGCCTGCGTTTAAGCATTTGATTACATCCTCCATGGTATCTATACATGCCGGCATGTCTTTGACGCCAGCCTTTATCATGTCTTCCTCAGACAAAAAAACAAAATCTATTGTTGGGTATGCCATCTTCATTCCTCCTCTTTTATCGTTTTTATGTTATCCGATAAACCTAACTACAAGCTCCAATCTCGCAGCTATGCTGCTTTTCCGTTGCTTCGCAACTACGATTCTCGCTTTTCGTTAGGACGTCCGATTTCAAACTACATCCTTGCAAGCTAGCTTGCAGTCTGCAGTTTTCATCGAACTTCCTTTATCTAACAAAAAACGGAGCTGATGTCTTCATCAGCCCCGTTGCTTTTGATGTACTTACTTTACTTCAAAAAAACTGCCTCTTCAATTACCACGTTATCCCAATTTTCTACTACTTTTTAAGTAGGTCTCACCCTTTTTAAGTAGATTAGCTCTGCTTATTCTGGTAACTTAATGCCTAATTTCTCCTTAAGGCACTGCTCTATCATGTGTATACAGCCATCGATTCCAAGCCTTGCACTGTTGAGGGTGATGTCGTAATTCACTGGATTAGTCCAGTAGTTGCCGTGGGTGTACTGCTCATAATAATCCGCACGGTATTTGTCCGTCCGTGTAATCATGTTGTCCGCAATATCTGGCGGTACGCACTGCTTTTCCATTATTCGTCTCCTCGTGTACTCACGGGGTGCTTCTATATATACACTAAGCACATTGGGGCAGTCCTTGAGCACATAGTCAGCTGCCTTTCCCACAATCACACAGGACTCAGTTTCCTGCAAAGTCCTTATAATCTTTGCCTGATATTCAAAAAGCAAATCATCTGACACAAACTTCTGAAGCATAGCCTCTGAGCTTGTCACCATTGGCAGCTTATTGAGTATCGTCCTCCAGTTTTTAGCCCTAAGCTTCTCGTCTATCTTCTTAAACTCCGCCTCATCTATTCCCGACAACTGGGATGCCAGGGTCAGTATTCTCCTTTCATAGCACTGTATGCCGTATGCTTCAGCGATTTTGCTTCCTATTTCTTTACCACCAGAGCCGTATCCTCTGGCTATTGTCACAATAAAATTATCCATATGCCACTTCCTCCTACCGTAATGGATGATGACATGCTACCTTATGCTCCGGTGCGATTTCTACCAGTGGAGGTGTCACCATGTCGCACAGACCCTTTTCGCATCTTGGGCACCTGCTGGCAAAACGGCAGCCCTCCTTCACATTTACCGCTGACGGTATATCCCCCATGAGAATCTGCTTATCTGTCCTTAAGGATGGATGCTCTATAGGCTTTACATCCATAAGTGCCTTGGTATAGGGATGGGCTGTGTGCGAAAATAGCTCATCCTTGGATGCCTCCTCAACCACTACTCCAAGGTATACAACCGCCACCCTGTCACAGATTTTCTGTACCACATTCAAGTCATGGGATATGAACAAAATAGTAAGTCCCATCCTGTCCCTTAAATCAAGAATCAGGTTAAGTATCTGCGCCTGGACTGATACATCAAGGGCTGATACCGGCTCATCTGCCACTATAAATTCGGGATTTAAAAGCAGGCATCTGGCAACAGCAAGTCTCTGCAGCTGTCCTCCTGACAACTGGTTTGGCATACGGGTGAGCACGTCCGCCGGCAGATTGATAAGCTCAAGGAGGTTTATAATGCTCTTGTTCATCTCCTCCTTAGGTATCTTATAGACCCTGCCCAGCTCCATAAAGGATGCACCTATATATTTCTTAGGGTTAAATGAAGCCAGAGGATTCTGAAAGACCATCTGCATCTGCTGCCTGATTTGTCTCAGGTGCTCCTTATCCAGATTATCAACCCGCTTTTTTTCAAATAGCACTTGACCCTCATCAATATCCAAAAGCTTTAGTATACAGCGGCCTATGGTGGATTTGCCCGAACCGCTCTCACCGACTATGCCAAATATTTCTCCCTTTTCTATGTCAAAAGACACGTCATCAACGGCATGTAAAAATGCGTCCCTGCCTACAGGGAAATATTTTTTTATGTGTTTTACTTCTATGAGCTTATCCTTCATTCAATATCTCCTCCATTTCGTATAATTCTTCTGAGAAATGACAGGCGGCTGTGTGCCCTGTTCCAAGCTCTACAGTGTCCGGGTCATCCTCAAAGCACTTGTCACAGGCATACTTACATCTCGGCGCAAAGCTGCAGCCCCTTATGGTGCTGTGGAGAGATGGCGGTGTGCCCTGGATAGTCTTAAGCCTTGTCTCATCTGAGTCACCCTTTGGCATACTCTCAAGCAGTGCCTTGGTGTAGGGATGTCCCGGCTTATCAAATATGTCAAATACTGTGCCGCTCTCTATCACCCTGCCTGCATACATTACAGACACTGTGTCACACATCTCTGCTATTACTCCCAGATCGTGCGTAATAAATATAATAGAGACATTTGTCTCTTTCTGCATTTTCTTCATCAGATTAAGTATCTGTGCCTGTATGGTCACGTCAAGGGCTGTGGTCGGCTCATCTGCAATCAGGATAGCCGGGTCATTGACCATAGCCATGGCAATCATTACTCGCTGGAGCAGTCCCCCGCTCAGCTCAAAGGGATACATATTGTATCTGTCTGCTGCAGGTGTGATGCCCACAAGCTCAAGCATTTTAAGAGCCTTCTCCTTTGCAGCTGCCTTGCTCATGCTCTGCTTGGCAAGCACTGCCTCAGATATCTGCTCTCCTATTTTCATAATAGGGCTTAAGGAGGTCATAGGATTCTGGAAAATCATGGCTATATCCCTGCCCCTCAGCTTTTGCAGCTCCTTATTTTTCATGGCGAGGATGTCTTTTCCCTCATAATCTATGCTGCCGGTATAGGCAGTCTTTTTCTCATCATGGAGACGCATGACGGATTTCATCATCACAGATTTTCCGCAGCCGCTCTCTCCTACGATGCCATGTATCTCACCTTTATTTACAGTAAGGTTTGCTCCCCTTACCGCTGTCACAAGTCCATCCGGTGACATGAGCTCCACCTTCAGGTCTTTTATTTCGAGTATTTTATCCAAGGGCTTTTCCATAACGTTTTTCCTCCCTCTTCTTATAGCTCTTTATCTTTGGCAGCCGTCTCTGGGTCGGGTCAATATACATCTGTATGCAGTCTGTCAGCATATTAAGGGCTACTACAGTTACCACAATAGCTATGCCCGGTATAAGGGCTACAGCCGGTGCCTTAAACAGTAATGTCATGCCAGTCTGTAAGATTGAACCCCAGTCTGACTTAGGGGCCTGCACGCCCATTCCCAGATAGCTTAATGAAGCAAGAGCGATAATTGCATAGCCTATATCCAGTGTGAATTCTGCCAGCAGGGTTGGTACTACATTTGGAAAAATATGTCCGAATATTATTCTCGAATCAGAGTAACCAAGCGAGCGGGCTGTCTCTACATAGGTCTTT
This sequence comes from Bacteroidaceae bacterium, assembly GCA_963620375.1. Lineage (GTDB taxonomy): Bacteria > Bacillota > Clostridia > Lachnospirales > Lachnospiraceae > Roseburia. Next base: position 2,783 of record CAVFAM010000114.1, on the reverse strand, counting down.
GTCTTTTCTGTCAGTACACTGGAACGGGTAAGTCTTGAAATCATGGGTATGTATACAATTCCAGTTGCAACTACTGCATTCATCTCTCCTTTTCCAAAAATAGAAACAAATATCATTGCAAGGATAAGGGGTGGAAAAGCCGCTATAATATCCCATATTCTCATTACAATCTTATCCAGCTTTCCCTCATAGAAGCCACATAAAAGCCCCATCGGGACGCCGATTGCATCTGCAATAATCACAACCAGCACCGCATTTAATATAGTAGTGTGGGCTCCTGTGAGCATTCTGGAAAACATATCCCTGCCCATCTCATCAGTACCAAATAAGTGCGCTGGTGAGAAGCCTGCAAATGTATTTGATAAATCTATCGCATCCGGGTCATAGGGTGACAGCAGGGTGCCAAACAGGGATGCAATTAAAATAATAATTAAAATTATTGAGGAGGCTATCATCGGAAAGGTGAACAAGCCTCCCATTTTTCTTTTCTTCATACAATCCCTCCCTACAGCTTAATTCTAGGATCTATTATGGTGTACATAATGTCTGCAATAAGGTTTACCACCTGAAATATAACCAGAAGTATAAGGGTCAGTGCCATAATTACAGGATAGTTATTCTTAAGGCAGGCTGTAGACAAAAGTCCTCCCAGTCCCGGCAGGGAAAATATCTGCTCCACAAGCACTGAGGCACCTACCATAAGTCCAACCAGCATGGATGTAATAGTAAAAACAGGTATAATGCTGTTTTTAAGCGCATGCTTCATTATCACCCTGTATGGGCTTATGCCCTTTGCCTTGCAGGTCACGATATAGTCTCCGTTTAGCTGCTCTATCATTGCGTTTCTGGTAACCCTGCCTATCAGGGCAACGTTGCCAAATGCAAGACAGACCGACGGACCCATTATTCTCTGGAAAAATTCTGCCGTGTTGGCATAGCTTCCTATGCTCTGGTAGCCCGGCACGAATTTGGTGAGCAGCACCAGCATAACCATAGCAACCATAAAGCCCGGCGCAGATGTCATCACCAGCATAAGGAATGAGATAACCGAATCAACCGCTGTGTTTTTCTTTAAGGCAGACACAAGGCCAAGCGGTATTGCTATGATTATTGAAAAAAGCATACTGAGCACAACCATGCCTATTGTGACTGCTGCACGTCCACCTATCAGGCTGTTCACAGACACCTTCTGGATATAGTCGATTCCAAAATCACCATGAACCGCCCCCTTTAACCAGATGAAATACTGCTCTAATACAGGCCTGTCCAGATAAAACTGATGTCTCAATGCCTCTCTGGCTTCATCTGATATATTCTGTTTTTCACCGATTATTACCCCCAGCGGGTCTCTTCCTGCCAGATGAAGCGCCAGAAAAAGCAGGAAAGAGACTATAAGCAGGGTAATAAGCATTGTAATAATTCTTTTTAATATATACTTTAGTTTTCCCATAGGCTTACCTTGCCTTTTTAATTTTTAGTTACCTGTGTAAACTGGAAGTTCCAGAACCACATAGCAGGCATATCAACTGAATAAGCTGAGTTAACTGCTGCACTCGGTCCGTTGTAGCATATGAAATCTGCTGCACAGTCATTAACCACCATGCTGTAGGCTTCCTTGAGGGTCTCATTTCTCTCGTCACCGCTCTGGGCTTTTGCAGCCTCATATAAGGCATCAAAGTCCTTGTTTACATATGCTGAGATATTTGAGCCGCCGATACCTGCATTCTCGCTGTAATAAATCATGAGGTATGCGCTTGGGTCTGCATAATCAGGGAACCATGCAAAGCCAATCAAATCGTAATCCCTGTAGCCCTCGTCATTGGTCATAACACCATATGCGTACTGGTAATAATCAGATATTGTCACTGTCTCAAGATTTACTGTAATTCCAATCTGTCCTAAGTAGTACTGAACTGCCTGTGCCTCCTTTTCAAACAATCCACAGGTTGGCATAGTACATTCAAAGCCATCCGGGTATGAAGACTCAGCCAGATACTCTTTTGCCTTTTCCACATCATAGTCGTATGAATCAAGACTGTCATTTAATTCAGCCCAGTCATCATTGTAGTAGGCAAATTCATCTGTGTTGTAATCCATGGCTTTTGCTGTCTCATAATGTCCCTCACCCTTTGTGGCAAGTGCGATTGCGTCATCATCTATGGCACAGGCTGCTGCCTTTCTCACATCAGGGTCTGAAAATGGTCCGTAGCTGCAGTTAAAAGCAATATAGCTGTTCTGAACTCCAGAGCTGTACGAAATATTTACTGTTCCTGAATCCTTCATCTGATCCATCTGGTCAAGGGATGGAAGATTGATAAAATCAACTGCCCCGGATGTTGCTGACATAGCCTGAGTTGCCGAATCCGCTATAATGTCAAACTCAAGCACATCCTCCGGATATGTGACATCCTGCCAGTAATTATCATTTTTAGTAAGGACAATCTCTGCGCCCTCTGTCCAGCTTGTATACATATATGGACCTGTACCCATTACACCGCCCTTGGCTGAACCATAGGCTTCTCCTGCCTCCTCCACAAAGGATTTTTCAAGTACTGAGCCTGCCATTGTGGCTAGATTGTAGATAAAATCACAATCTGCATATTTAAGATGTACAGTTACCTCGTAATCTCCTGTCACTTCCACACTGTCAACCGGATAGTACATGTATTCAAACAGTGATGCAACTGTCGGATCCATATGCCTGTTCATGGAATAGGCTACATCCTCTGCTGTCATAGGATTGCCGTCCCAGAATTTCACATCATCACGGAGGCTGATAACAT
>CAVFAM010000113.1:9689-17757 GCA_963620375.1 Bacteroidaceae bacterium | reverse complement strand
GTAAGGACCTAGCAACCCAGACAGGAGCAAGCATCACACTCACAGAGGACGTAGCAGAGGCAACCAAGGATGCAGATGTAATCTACACAGACGTGTGGGTATCAATGGGTGAGCCGGAGGAAGTATGGGCAGAGAGAATAAATGACTTAAAGCCATATCAGGTAAACGCAAAGGCATTTGAAAATGCCAAGGACAGCGCAATCTTTATGCACTGCCTGCCAGCCTTCCATGACTTAAAGACAACAATCGGCAAGCAGGTATATGAGAAGTTTGGACTCTCAGAGCTTGAGGTGACAGACGAGGTATTCGAGAGCGGACGTTCAGTTGTATTTGATGAGGCAGAGAACAGAATGCACTCAATCAAGGCGATTATGAGAGCCACACTTGCAGAATAATTAAATAATTAAGACTTCCCACACAAGAGATATGTGTCTTATCAGATTGGTGAAGGCTATCCTGTGGGAAGCCTGGCCTATAATATAAAAGAAAGATATAGCAGGCAATTATGAGAGCCACACTTGCTGAATAAATAGAAAGATATAACATATGAAAACACAGATATTAAGAATGCTCCGTGAGACCGACGGCTATGTGTCAGGTCAGGAGCTGTGTAACAAATTTGGCGTGAGCAGGACTGCGGTATGGAAGGTCATAAACCAGCTCAAGGATCAGGGCTATGAGATTGACTCAGTCCAGAACAAGGGCTATCACATAACAAAGGCTCCGGACGTGATGACAGAGGAGGAGCTGCAAAGCTGCCGTAAAACAGAGTGGGCTGGTCAGGAAATCATGTATTTTGACCAGATAGACTCAACTAACATAAAGGCAAAGGAGCTGGCAGAGCAGGGCTATCCAAGCGGCACCCTGGTTGTGGCAGATAAACAGGTGGCAGGCCGAGGTCGCAGGGGCAGGAACTGGGATTCACCGTCAGGAACAGGCATATTTATGACTCTGATGCTAAAGCCTGAGATAAATCCAAACAATGCGTCAATGCTTACACTGGTAGCAGCCCTGGCTGTAGCAGAAGCCATAAAGGATGTCACAGAGCTTGATGCTAAAATAAAGTGGCCAAATGATATAGTAATTAATGGCAAGAAAATATGTGGTATTTTAACCGAAATGAGTGCCCAGTTTGACTACATAAACCATATAGTAATCGGAATAGGCATAAATGTTCACAACGAGGCATTTCCAGAGGAAATATCGGCGGTGGCAAGCAGCCTCCTGCTTGAGAGCGGTGGCAGACGCTTTAGAAGAGCCGAAATAATAGAAAAGACCCTGGAGCATTTTGAAGAGTATTACGAGGTATATTTGCAGACAGAGGATTTGTCAGCCCTGACAGCGGACTACAATGCCCTTCTTGTAAATATGAATAAGCAGGTCAAGGTCTTAGACCCAAAGGATGAGTTTGAGGGCAAGGCAATGGGAATAACTGCCAAGGGTGAACTGATAGTGGACACCTGGGAATCAAGAAAGCTCGTCTCAAGCGGCGAGGTATCGGTGAGAGGAATATACGGATATGTCTAATGAAATAAAAAACGCAACTGGTGACAATGAGGAGATACTCTGTGTATCAAACGGTTACCAGAAAAAATATTATCTGAATGAGCATTTTCAGAAAATGCCAGAAATGATAAAGGATGAGCTTAAAATCATGTGTGTGCTCTACACAGAAGATGTGGGAGGAATCCTTGAATTATTTTTTGACGAGGATGGAAACCTTGATTTCAGGACATCCTGCAATGAGAACGACTTCATGTATGACGAAATCGGAAGTGTGTTAAAAATTAAACAATATCAGAGCGAGAGAAGAGAGCTGCTTGAGTCTGTGGAGACATACTACAGGATAATGTTTCTGGGCGAAGGCATTGAGGAGGACTAGAGATGATACTGGCTGTAGACGTGGGGAATACAAATATAACATGTGGCGTGTTCAAGGGGGATGAAATAGTAGCATCCTTCAGAATAACAACCAAGATGCCGAGAACCTCGGATGAGTATGGTATGATACTTGGCACCCTTCTTGAGAAAAACCAGGTGGAGGAGAGCGCAATAAAGGATGCAATTATAGCGTCAGTTGTGCCAAATGTAATGCATTCACTCCAGAATGCCATCATAAAATACCTTGGAATCACACCGATTATAGTGGAGGCAGGCATCAAGACAGGCATCCGGGTAGCTACACCAAACCCACAGCAGATAGGTGCGGACAGAATCGTGGATGCAGTGGCAGCCTATGAGCTTTACGGTGGACCAGTGCTGGTAATTGATTTCGGAACAGCGACTACATATGACTTTGTGGACGAAAATGGTTCATTCCTTGGCGGAGTCACAGCCCCTGGAATAAGTATATCAGCAAAGGCCTTGTGGGAGGACGCAGCCAAGCTTCCGGAGATAGAGATTAAGAAGCCGGAAAACATACTGGGAAAAGACACTATAAGCAGCATGCAGTCAGGACTTGTCTACGGACAGATAGGTCAGACCGAGTACATTATAAACAGGGTAAAAGAGGAGAATAATGTACCAGAAGCAAAGGTCGTAGTGACAGGAGGACTTGGCAGAATCATAGCAAATGAAACCTCCACAGTTGATGTATATGACCCAAATCTCACCCTGAAGGGTATAAACATCGTTTATAAGAAGCAAAATAGAAGAAAATAGGATATAAAATGATTAATAAATTGAATATAGGCGGGGTAGACCTGCCCAACAATTTAATATTAGGACCTATGGCAGGCGTGACAGACCTGCCATTTCGTCTATTATGTAAGGAGCAGGGGGCAGGACTGCTGTGCATGGAAATGGTCAGTGCCAAGGCGATTTTGTATAAAAACAAAAATACAGAGACCCTGCTTGCGATAGATGAGAGGGAAAAGCCAGTGTCCCTGCAGCTCTTTGGTTCAGACCCAGAGATAGTTGCCGGCATAGCGCATCAGATAGAGGACAGACCCTTTGATATACTGGATATCAACATGGGCTGCCCAGTGCCAAAGATAGTAAACAATGGTGAAGGCTCAGCCCTCATGAAAAATCCAGTTCTGGCAGGACAGATAATAGAGAAAACAGTAAAGGCAATCAAAAAGCCTGTAACCGTAAAAATCAGAAAAGGCTTTGATGATGACCATGTAAACGCTGTAGAGATGGCAAGGGTTGCCCAGGAAAGCGGAGCCAGTGCTGTGGCTGTTCACGGTAGAACCAGGGAGCAGTACTATTCAGGTAAAGCAGACTGGGATATAATCAGACAGGTCAAGGAAGCGGTAAGTATACCTGTAATAGGAAACGGAGACCTGCTCACAGCAGAGGACGTCATAGCCATGAAGGAGCAGACAGGCTGCGATGGATTTATGATAGCCAGAGGGGCACAGGGAAATCCATGGATATTCAGCCAGATACTTGAATATTTTAGTACAGGACAGATAAAACCACGACCAAGCTTTGACGAGGTCAGGGAGATGATATTGCGCCAGGCGAGAATGATGATTGATTTTAAGGGAGAATATATAGGAATAAGGGAAATCAGGAAGCATGCAGCATGGTACACAACGGGTTATCCTAATTCATCAAAGATGCGTGACGCCATAAACACAGTGGAGACCTACGAGGCATTAGAAGCGCTCCTACTTGACATAGACAGCGTGATTAGCTATAATACGTGAGTTGAATTAGACCAAAAATAAATTATTATAAAGAGAAGGGCAGCAAAAATGGAAAAGAAAAACATACTGACATATGAAGGACTTAAGAAACTCGAGGACGAGTTAGAGGATTTAAAAGTAGTAAAACGTAAAGAGGTATCACAGAAAATCAAGGAGGCTCGTGAGCAGGGAGACCTTTCAGAGAACGCTGAGTACGATGCAGCAAAGGATGAGCAGCGTGATATCGAGGCAAGAATCGAGGAAATCGAGAAGATTCTTAAGAACTCAGAGGTAGTACTTGAGGAAGAGGCAGACTCAGACAAGGTAAGCATTGGATGTATGGTAAAAATCCTTGACTGCGAATATGATGAGGAGCTTGAGTACAAGATTGTAGGCTCTACAGAGGCAAACAGCTTAAAGGGAAAAATCTCAAACGAGTCACCAGTAGGACGTGCGCTTATCGGCAAGTCTGTAGGAGACAGCGTAACAATCGAGACACAGGTTGGAGAATTAACATACAAGATTCTTGAGATCTCAAAATCAAACTAGAATCAGGAATTTTTAGGAGGAAGAAAATTGGCTGAGCAGAACAACCAGAAGGGCGGACAGCAGCAGGACGTAAATCAGCTGCTCAAAATTCGCCGTGAGAAATTACAGAATTTACAGGAAGCAGGAAACGACCCATTCGTAATCACAAAGTATAACCAGACCCATCATTCAGATGAGGTAAGAGCGCTTTATGAGGAGCATGAAGCAAAATTACTGGCTGGAAGAGAAGTTGTAAATACAGAAGGAATGGATGAGGCAGCAGCAAGAGAAGCCGTAAACAATGACTACAACGAGAGAAGAGCAATCATGGATGCAGACCCAATCGAGGTAAGCATCGCAGGACGTATGCTTTTCAAGCGTGTAATGGGAAAAGCTTCATTCTGCAACATTCAGGACTTAAAGGGCAAAATCCAGGTATATGTAGCAAGAGACTCAATCGGAGAGGACGCATATGCAGACTTCAAGAAATCAGATATCGGAGATATTTTTGGAGTAAAGGGATATGCTTTCAGAACAAAAACTGGTGAGATTTCTATTCACGCCGAGGAGCTTGTAATGCTTTCAAAGAGCTTACAGATTCTTCCAGAGAAATTCCACGGACTTACAGATACAGACGCAAGATACCGTCAGAGATATATCGACCTCATCATGAATGAGCAGAGCAGGGACGTATTTGTAAAGAGATCCCTCATGATGAAGGAAATCAGAAACTTCCTTGCATCCCGTGACTTTATGGAAGTAGAGACACCAATGCTTGTACACAATGCAGGTGGAGCAGCAGCAAGACCATTTGAGACACACTACAACTCTCTCAATGAGGACGTAAAGCTCCGTATATCACTTGAGCTTTACTTAAAGAGACTTATTGTAGGTGGACTTGAGAGAGTGTACGAAATCGGACGAGTATTCCGAAACGAGGGTGTAGACACACGTCACAACCCAGAGTTCACACTTATGGAGTTATATCAGGCATATACAGACTACGAGGGAATGATGGAGCTTACAGAGTCTATGTTCCGTTATCTTGCAGAAAAAGTATGTGGTTCAACAAAGATATCATACCAGGGAACAGTAATTGACCTCGGAAAGCCATTCGCAAGAATGACAATGACAGAGGCAGTAAAGAAGTACTCTGGCGTAGATTTTGATACAGTAAAGACAGACGAAGAGGCAAAGGCACTTGCAAAAGAGCATCATGTAGAGTTTGAGGAGCGTCACAAGAAGGGTGATATCCTTAATCTCTTCTTTGAGGAGTTCTGTGAGAAGGAGCTTATCCAGCCAACATTTATCACAGACCATCCAATTGAAATCAGCCCACTTACAAAGAAGAAACCAAGCGACCCTACAAAGGTAGAGCGTTTTGAGCTCTTCTGTAATACATGGGAGATGTGTAATGCGTACTCAGAGCTCAATGACCCAATTGATCAGAGAGAGCGTTTTGCCCAGCAGGATGCCAATGCAGCGGCAGGAGATGATGAGGCAGAGCACACAGATGAGGACTTCCTCTATGCACTTGAGCTTGGTATGCCACCAACAGGAGGAATCGGATACGGACTTGACAGACTCTGTATGCTGCTTACAGACAGTGCAGCGATTAGGGATGTATTGCTCTTCCCAACTATGAAATCGCTTGATTCTGATAAGAAGAGCACATCAGCAGCCAGCGCAGCAGAAGCTGGTACACAGAGCACAGCTGGTGATAACAACGGATTTTTCACAGCAAATGAAAGCATTGATTTCTCAAATGTAAAGGTTGAGCCATTATTTGAGGAAGATGTAGACTTTGATACATTCAGCAAGTCAGATTTCAGAGCTGTAAAGGTAAAAGAGTGTGTAGCAGTTCCTAAGTCAAAGAAGCTCTTACAGTTTACACTTGATGATGGAACAGGCACAGACCGCACAATCTTAAGCGGAATCCACGCTTACTATGAGCCAGAAGAGCTTGTTGGAAAGACACTTATCGCAATCACAAACCTTCCACCACGTAAGATGATGGGAATTGAGTCATGCGGTATGCTGCTTTCGGCAGTGAATAACCTGAAGGATTCGGAGGATGAGGAGCTGCATCTTTTGATGGTGGATAACCATATTCCGGCAGGGGCTAAGCTGTACTAAAAATAATAAAATAAATGAGGAAACCCCATTGGACAGAAAATTGTCTGATGGGGTTTATTGTATATTGAGCTTATATGTAATGAAAAAGGACATAATGAGTTTGTGGCAATGGAATGCAATAATTGAGGATACTAATAACAAATGTTATAATAATTACATGAATGTCAATAAATCAGTGATTTAGAAAAAGGGAACAGAAAATAGATATGGTTGAAACTAAAACTTTGGATTATTACAATAAAAATGCCATCAGTTTTGCAAAAACAACGATTGATGTGGATTTCCATGAGACACAGAAACATTTTCAGAAATTGTTGCCTATGCAGGGGTATATCCTTGATTTTGGTTGTGGTTCTGGAAGAGATACAAAATATTTTTTGAACCAAAATTTTAAGGTTGACGCAATAGATGGTTCAGAGAAATTATGTCGTATTGCAAGTGACTATACGGGCATAAAAGTAGAAAAAATGCTTTTTAAAGAACTTGACGAAACAGAAAAATACGATGGAATATGGGCATGTGCTTCAATACTCCATCTCCCTCAAAAAGAACTTCAAATGGTGTTTGGAAAAATGGTAAAGGCATTAAAAAGAGATGGTATTATTTATACCTCTTTTAAGTATGGTAATTTTGAAGGAGAAAGAAATGGGCGCTATTTTATAGATTTTACAGAGGATAAGTTTAATAAATTTGTTCAGAATATAGAAAGTGTTAAATTGAAAGAAGAGTGGATTACATGTGATGTAAGACCCAATCGTGGAGAAGAAAAATGGCTGAACTTAATACTGCAGAAGAATTAGAAGATATTTATGAAATGGAATATTGGACGGATGTAATGACTGGAGGTCAAGATAAGAGGATGTATCTGTATTATCAGTTGATTAATAGTCTGAAACGGGCTGATAGTGTGGATATTGTTGTTTCATTTCTGATGGAATCTGGTGTCAGAATGTTGCTTAATGAACTTGAAAATGCATTGAAACGTGGAGCAAAAATCAGAATTCTTACAGGAAATTATCTTGGCATAACACAGCCATCAGCATTGTACCTTATCAAGCGTAGGCTTGGGGAACAGGTAGATTTGCGCTTTTATAATGAAAAAAATCGTTCATTTCATCCGAAATCATACATGTTTCACTATAACGATTACAGTACGATATACATTGGTTCATCAAATATCTCAAGAAGCGCACTGACATCAGGTATTGAATGGAATTACCGATTTAGCAGCAAAACAGATTCTCAAAATTATGAAAAATTTTACAACACATTTCTTGATTTATTTGAAAATCATTCTGTAGTAATAGATGATGATGAATTAAAAAGATATTCAAAAAACTGGCACCGTCCAGCTGTATCAAAAGATCTGGATAGATATGATTTACAAGATAGTGAAGCTTCAAATAATAGAGCTCTATTTGAACCAAGAGGAGCACAGATAGAAGCTTTGTGCGCACTGGAAAACACTAGGGCGGAGGGAGCAAATAAAGCTTTAGTTCAGGCTGCGACAGGTGTTGGAAAAACATATCTTGCAGCATTTGATTCAAAGAAATATGAGAGAGTACTATTTGTGGCGCATAGAGAAGAAATCCTAAAGCAGGCAGCAGAATCTTTTAAAAATGTCAGGAATTCAGATGATTATGGATTTTTTGATGGAGAAAATAAATGCACGGATAAATCGGTGATTTTTGCTTCAGTTGCAACACTTGGCAGAAATGAATACCTGAATAATAAGTATTTTGCATCGGATTATTTTGACTATATTGTGA